>JAHCJQ010000099.1 GCA_026126215.1 Alphaproteobacteria bacterium | reverse complement strand
CCCGCCGCCCAGTAGGCGGCGATGCAGGACAGGGTGAAGACCAGATAGATCGTCATCGTCGCCGACGCGACCTGGGCGGCGCGCGGCAGCACCTTTTCGAGCTTCTCCGAGGATTCCGCGCGGAAGAGCTGCATGCCGCCGACCTGCAGGAACGGCAGGATGGCGAGCCCGACCACGATGATGCCGACGCCGCCGAACCATTGCAGCATGGCCCGCCAGAGCAGCAGCCCGCGCGGCATGGTCTCGAGACCCGAAAGCACCGTGGCCCCGGTGGTGGTCAGGCCCGACATGGCCTCGAAATAGGCATCGACCGGCGAGAGCGCGGCACGCGAGAAGGCAAAGGGCAGCGCGGCGAAGGCGGCGAGCAGCACCCAGCTCAGGGTGGTCATCAGGAATGCCTGGCGCACCCTGAGCGACTTCTCGGCCGCCATGCCTGTGGCAAGGATCATCGATACGGCGAAGAACAGGGTCAGCAGCGCCGAAAGCATGAAGACCAGCCAGTCATCCTGCCCGTCCGCGAGTTCGAGCAGGGCAGGCACCAGCATCGCCACGCTCAGGGCCGCGAGCAGCAGGCCGACATTGAAGAAGACCGGGCGGAGATCCAGCATGGCGGCGGATCATTGCCGAATTCAACCGCACCCGCAACGGGCGTAGACGCGGCCGCCAGATTCGCTTGGTGAAAGGCCGTCGCGGGGCGGCTTAATTTCGCATCGCGGATCGGGTAGTCTCCGACTAAAGCGGGGAGGCCCAGGGAATGACGTCGCGCGCCGGACAGATCAGCGATCGGGTGGAACAGGTTTTGAACCTGGTCCGGGAACGCTTCGAGGGGCGGCCCGGCATCGCCGCGCTGGAGGGTTTCGCAAGGGTCTATTTCTCGCGCGTGGCACCCGAGGACATCGTCGGCCATACGGTCGAGAATCTTTACGGCGCGCTGCTCAGCCTCTGGAAATTCGCGGAACGGCGCAAACCGGGCCAGCTCAAGCTCCGGCTGTTCCGGCCGCGCATCGATCAGGAGGGATGGTCCTGCCCGCACGCCGTGATCGAAATCGTCAACGACGACATGCCGTTCCTGGTCGATTCCGTGACCATGACGCTGGGCCAACTCGGCCTCTCGGTACATCTGCTGCTGCATCCCATCATCGGCGTCACCCGCGACGCCGAGGGCCGCCGCACCGAACAGGGCGGCACGGCGGGCAGCGAATCGCTGATGCATATTGAGATCGCGGACCCCGGCGATCCGGAAACCGTGACCGAGATCGAGCGCCAGCTTCGCGGCTGCCTGGAGGATGTCCGCCACGCCGTCGATGACTGGCGGGCGATGCTCGGCCGCCTGGAAGACGTGATGGCCGATCTGGAGCGCTCACCGCCGCCGCTCGACGCCGACGAGGTGACGGAGGCGAAGGCGCTGCTGCGCTGGATGGGCGACAACCATTTCACCTTCCTTGGCTGTCGCGACTACGATTATTCCGATGCGGACGCCATGCGCATCATCGAGGGCTCGGGCCTCGGCATCCTGCGTGACCCGTCGCGGCGGGTCATGATCGGCCAGGACGGCTTCACCGCGAACCTGCCGGCGACGCGCGACTTCCTTCAGCGCAAGGAACTGCTGATCATCACCAAGGCGAACGCGCGTGCGACCGTGCATCGCCCGGTGCCGCTCGACTATATCGGCGTGCGCCGCTTCGGCGCCGATGGCCGGGTATTGGGCGAGCGGCGCTTCGTCGGACTCTTCACTTCGGCCGCCTACAACCGCAATCCGCGCGAGATTCCGGTGCTCCGCCGCAAGGTGAGCCGCGTCCTTTCCCAGGCCGGGCTCGATCCGCGCAGCCATGACGGCAAGGCGATGCTCAACCTGGTCGAGACCTATCCGCGCGACGAGCTCTTCCAGATCACGGAAGCGGATCTGCACGACACGATCAACGGCATCCTCCAGGTGCAGCTGCGCCCGCGCCTCAGGCTGTTCATGCGGCGCGACCAGTTCGGCCGCTTCTTCTCCTGTCTCGTCTATGTGCCGCGGGAGCGCTACGACACCGGCCTGCGGCGGCGCTTCGAGCAGATCCTTGCCCAGGCGCTGCAGGGTCGGGTCGCCAATTTCCATACCCAGCTCGGCGACGATCTGCTGGCGCGCATCCATTTCATCGTCCAGGTGCCGCCCGACATCGCGCTGCAACCCGACGTCGAAGCGATCGAGGCGCGCATGGCAGAGGCGATGCGCGCATGGACCGATGCGCTGCAGGAAACGCTGGTCGAGGAGAATGGCGAGGCCGACGGGCTCCGCCTCTTCCGCCGCTATGGCCAGTCCTTCCCCGTCGCCTACCAGGAAGCCTACGAAGTGCGGGTGGCGACAGCCGACATCGCCAAGATCGAACGGCTCGGCCCCGACCTTCCGCTCGGCGTCAACCTGTACCGCCCGCTCGAGGCGGCGGAGAACGAGTTGCGTTTCAAGATGTACCGCGCCGGCCATCCGGTGCCGCTTTCCGACTGCATGCCGATGCTCGAACATATGGGCCTCAAGGTCGAGGCCGAGCACCCCTTCGAGATCGCCGCGCAGGGCGACCGCTCGAGTGTGCATATCCACGATTTCGTGCTGCATGCCCCGCCCGGCGTCGAGTTCAATCTCGACGACCTGAAGCCGCGCTTCGAGACGGCCTTCTCCGAGGTCTGGCGCGGCCGCATGGAGGATGACGGCTTCAACCGGCTCGTCCTCCTTGCCGGACTGGACTGGCGCGAGGTCACGGCGCTGCGCGCCTTGGCCCGCTACCTGCGCCAGATCGGCACCGCCTTCAGCCAGACTTACATGGAGGACACGCTGGCCGGCAATCCGGCAATCGCGCGGCGCCTGATCGAGTTCTTTCATGCCCGTTTCGATCCGCGCCTGGCCGAAGACCGGCCGCGCCTGATGGACGGGTTGCGCAGCGGCATCCTGCAGGCCCTCGACCAGGTCGCCTCGCTCGACGAGGATCGCATCCTGCGCCGGTTCCTGAACCTGATCGAGGCGGCGCTGCGCACCAATTTCTACCAGCGCGACGCGAAGGGCGAGCCAAGGGCGCAGCTTTCGGTGAAGTTCGATTGCGCCGCCATCGAGGAACTGCCGCTGCCCCGGCCTTACCGCGAGATCTTCGTCTATTCGCCGCGCGTCGAGGGCGTGCATCTGCGTGGCGGCAAGGTGGCGCGCGGCGGCCTGCGCTGGTCCGACCGGCGCGAGGATTTCCGCACCGAGGTGCTGGGCCTCATGAAGGCACAGATGGTGAAGAACGCTGTCATCGTCCCGGTCGGCGCCAAGGGCGGCTTCGTGCCGAAACGCCCGCCGCTGGATGGCGGCCGCGAGGCGGTGCAGGCGGATGGCATCGAATGCTACCGCTCGTTCCTGCGCGGGCTGCTCGACATTACCGACAACCGCGCAGGTGGCGTGATCGTGGCGCCGGCGGACGTCGTTCGCCACGATGAGGACGATCCCTACCTTGTGGTTGCCGCCGACAAGGGCACGGCGACCTTCTCCGACATCGCCAACGCGCTGTCGGCGGAGTATGGCTTCTGGCTTGGCGATGCCTTCGCCTCCGGCGGCTCGGCCGGTTACGACCACAAGAAGATGGGCATCACCGCGCGTGGCGCCTGGGAGACGGTGAAGCGGCATTTCCGCGAACTCGGCAAGGACATCATGCGCGAGGAGTTCACGGTGGCCGGCATCGGCGACATGTCCGGCGACGTATTCGGCAACGGCATGCTGCTTTCGCCCCATATCCGCCTGCTGGCGGCGTTCGACCATCGCCATATCTTCGTCGACCCGGCGCCCGATGCGGCGCGTGGCTTCGCCGAGCGGCGGAGGCTGTTCGATCTGGCGCGTTCCTCCTGGGCGGATTATGCGCCGGAGGCGATCTCGCCGGGAGGAGGCGTGTTCGATCGCAAGGCGAAGTCGATCCGGCTTTCGCCGCAGATGAAGGTCCTGTTCGGCCTGGAACGGGACAGCCTGACGCCGGCCGAGCTCATGCGCGCCATCCTCACCCTCGATGTCGACCTGCTGTGGAACGGCGGCATCGGCACCTATGTCAAGGCATCCGACGAGAGCCACGCCGAAGTGGGCGACCGGGCCAACGATTCGATCCGGGTCGATGGCCGCGCGCTGCGCGCGCGCGTGGTGGGCGAGGGCGGCAATCTTGGTTTCACCCAGCGCGGGCGCATCGAGTTTGCGCTGGCGGGCGGGCGCATCAACACCGACGCGGTGGACAATTCCGCCGGAGTCGATTGCTCCGACCACGAAGTCAACATCAAGATCCTGCTCAATGCCATCGTCGCCGACGGCGACCTTACGCCCAAGCAGCGCGACCAGATCCTCGCCGAGATGACCGAGGAAGTGGGCGAACTGGTGCTGCGGGACAATTATCTGCAGGGCCAGGCAATCTCCGTCATGCAGTCGGGCGGCGCGGCGCTGGTGCCGGCGGCACAGCGTTTCATCCGCACGCTCGAGCGCCAGAACCGCCTCGACAGGGCGATCGAGTTCCTGCCCGCCGACACGGCGCTGGATGCCCGCCACAAGGCGGGCACCGGCCTGACGCGGCCGGAACTCGCCGTGCTGCTCGCCTACGCCAAGACCACGCTCTACTCGGACCTGCTGGAAAGCGATCTGCCGGACGACCCCTACTTCACCGGCGAACTGCCGAAATACTTCCCGCGTCCCTTGCGCCGCCGCTTTGCCCGGCAGATCGCGCGCCACGACCTCAGGCGCGAGATCATCACCACCGCCATCGCCAACAGCATCGTGAACCGGGTCGGCGTGGATTTTGTCAGCGACATCGCCGAGGAGACGCAGGCCGGCCCGGCGGAGGTGGCGCGGGCCTATGCGCTCGCGCGCGAAGTATTCGAGTTGCGCCGGCTGTGGACGGAGATCGAGGCGCTGGACAGCCGCGTGCCGGCCGACTGCCAGACCGCGATGCAGCTTGCGACGATCCGGCTGATCCGCCGCGCCACCCTGTGGTTCCTGCGCCATTCCAACGGCCCGATCGCCATCGCGGCGACGGCCGATACCTATGCCGAGGCCATTGCCGCGCTTGCCCGGATCGTGGACGAGGCGCTGGCCGCGCCGGCCCGCGCCCGCCTGGAAACGGAAGTCGAGCGCTTGACCGGACCCGGCGTGCCAGAGCCGCTCGCCCGTTCGGTGGCGCGGCTCGGCCCGCTCGGCGCGGCACCGGACATCGTCGACGCCGCCCGTGCGACCGGGCGACCGCTCGAGCAGGTGGCGCGCAGCTATTTCGCGCTTGGCGAGCAGCTTGGTTTCGACTGGCTGCGGGAGACGGCCCTTACCCAACCGCTCACCGATTACTGGCAGCGCCTGGCAGTCACCGCCATGGTGGACGAGCTGGACGCGACCCAGCGCGAACTGGTGCAGGTGGTGTTGGCCGGCGCCGACGGCGCACCGGCGGAGGAGGCGATCGGCCAGTGGGAAACGCGCCAGGGCAATGCGCTGGCGCGCCTGCGGCACCTGATCGGCGAATTCAGGGTTGCCGGGCTGATGGATGCGGCAAGGCTTGCCATCGCCAACCGCCAGGCACGGGCGCTGGTGCGGCGCGATCAGTGAGGGTGGCGGGCACCGGGCCCGGGCCGAACGGAGAGATGGGGGCCAGATGAGCCAGACCGAAGCGCGGACGGGCGCCGGAACCGTCACTGAAGCGCCGTTCCGGGCACGCTTCGGCTGGGCCATGTTCGATTGGGCCAACCAGCCCTACTTCACCGTCATCACCACCTTCATCTTCGCCCCCTACTTTGCGGCCACCGTGGTCGGCGATCCGGTGCGCGGGCAGTCGCTGTGGGGCGACACGCAGGCCATTGCCGGGCTGCTGATCGCGCTCTGCTCGCCCTTCCTCGGTTCCATTGCCGATGCGGGCGGGCCGCGCAAGCCCTGGATCCTGTCCTTCCAGGCGCTCTGTTTCGCCGGCTGCGTGGCGCTCTGGTGGGCGGTGCCCGGCGCGGACGCGACGCGCATCGGCTGGATCATGCTGGCGCTGGTCATGGCGGCGGTGGGCGCCGAATTCTCCATCGTCTTCAACAATGCCATGTTGCCCGACCTGGTGCCGCCCGACCGGATGGGCCGCCTGTCGGGTTCGGCCTGGGCGCTCGGCTATTTCGGCGGCCTCGTCGCCCTCATCGTCGTGCTGCTGGCCTTCAGCCTGCCCGAACAACCCTGGTTCGGCCTCGACCGCGCCAGCCGCGAGAACGACCGTGTCGTCGGGCCGCTGGCCGCCGGCTGGCTCGCGCTGTTCCTGATCCCGCTGCTCGTCTTCACGCCGGACCAGCGCCCGAGCGGGCTCTCGCGCATTGAGGCGGTGCGCCAGGGCATCGCCAGCGTCGTCGACACGGTGCGCAAGCTGCGCCACTACCGCAACATCATCCGCTTCCTGATTGCGCGCATGATCGCCTATGACGGGCTCACGGCGATCTTCTCCTTCGGCGGCATCTATGCGGTCGGCATCTTCGGCTGGGACACGACGGCGCTGGGCGTCTTCGGCATCATCCTCACTGTCTTCGCCGGGTTCGGTGCCTGGGCCGGTGGCCATATCGACGACAGGGTCGGCTCGAAATGGACCATGCAGGCCTCGCTGCTCGGTGTGCTGCTGGCCACCCTCGCCATCCTGTCGATGAGCCGGGAGAGCGTGTTCTTCATTCTCCAGATCGACGGCCCTGCGGGCGGCGGACTGTTCGCCAGCACGGCGGAGCGCATCTTCATCCTGCTCGGCATCCTGCTCGGCGTCTTCGGTGGTCCATTGCAGGCCGCCAGCCGCACCATGATGGCCCGTCTCGCCCCGCCCGGCATGGTCGGCGAGTTTTATGGCATGTATTCCCTTTCCGGCAAGGCGACGGCTTTTCTCGCGCCGTTCGTGGTGGCGCGCGCCACCGACGGCTTCGACAGCCAGCGGGCCGGACTGGCCGCCATCGCCGTCTTCCTCGTCGTCGGCTTCCTGCTGATGATTCCCGTGCGGGAGGAACAGGCGGAAAAGGTCTGACGGCGGCGGCATGCACGATCGTCTTCCCTCGCTCCGCGCCATCGAGACCT
Organism: Alphaproteobacteria bacterium; assembly: GCA_026126215.1. Lineage (GTDB taxonomy): Bacteria > Pseudomonadota > Alphaproteobacteria > Ferrovibrionales > Ferrovibrionaceae > JAHCJQ01. The sequence continues at coordinate 2,687 of JAHCJQ010000099.1, read as the reverse complement.
TCACCGAGGCGGCCCGGCGGCTGAGCTTCAAGCAGGCGGGCGAACGGCTCGGCCTGACCGCCTCCGGCGTCAGCCGGCGCATCCAGGCGCTGGAAGCCGATCTCGGGGTGAAACTGTTCCGCCGCTTCAACCGGGCGCTCGAACTGACGCCTGCCGGAAGGCGCTATCTGGCCCGGGTCGGACCGGCCATCGACCGCATCCGCGACGCTTCGCGCAACCTGCGCGGCAAGGGCGGGGAGCGGGTGCGGCTCAGCGTCCTGCAATCCTTCGCCGCCGCCTGGCTCGTGCCGCGCCTGCCCGACTTCCTGGCCCGACATCCCGATGTCGAGATAGAACTGGAGACCGGCAGCGCCTACGAGGACTTCGACGCCGCCGGCATCGCGGTGGGGATCCGCTTCGGACAAGGCCACTGGCCGGGGCTCCTCGCCGACCGGCTGATGACGATCGAGGCATTTCCGGTGGCGAGCCCGGCGCTGGTGCGCGGCGATCCGCCCCTGCGCAAGCCCGCCGACCTTGCCCGCCATACCCTGCTCCTCGCCCGGCATCTGCCGGACGTCTGGCCTGCCTGGCTCGCCGCCGCCGGCCAGCCCGATCTGAAGCCGCGCCGTCAGCGCGCCTACGACAATTCCCAGCTCCTCTACCAGGCGGCGGCCAATGGCCTTGGCGTGGCGCTGGGAGTCGAGCCGCTGATCGGCGAGCTGATGCGCGAGGGCAAGCTGGTCCGTCCGTTCCGCCAGAGCCTGAAGCTTGAAAGCTCCTACTACCTGGTGATGCGGCCCGACGAACGCCAGCGCCCCGCCATCCGCGCCTTTCGCAACTGGATCCTTGCCGCCGCGAAGGGGTAAAGGCGGCTAACCCTGCCCGTGCCGCGCCTCGCGCGCGCGGATTCGCTCACGATGAAGCGTGTAGAGGCCGCTACCGATCAGCAGCACGATGCCAAGGCTCGCAGCCAGATTGGGAACGTCGCCCCAGATGAAGTAGCCAAGCAGCAGCGCCCAGAGCAGGCCCGTATAGCGGAAGGGGCCGACCAGCGACATCTCGCCATGGCGCATGGCATCGATGATCAGGTAGTAGCCGACGGCCAGGAAGATCGAGGCCATCAGGAGGAAGGCCACATGGCGGGGAGCGACCGGCCGCCAGCCCTCGACCAGCGAGATGCCGCCGGCCAGCAGGCAGACCACGATGGCGGTCACCAGCGTCGGCACGAGGGAAGGCACGGCGGCCGGAATGCGCCGCGTCACCAGATCGCGCGCCGCATGCATGAGCGTGGCGGCAAGCGCAACCAGGGCGTGGATGTTGAAGCCCTCGGCGGTCGGCTGGATGACCAGCAGAACGCCCAGGAAACCCACGAAGATGGCGCTCCAGCGCCGCCAGCCGACCAGTTCCTTCAGCACCACGACCGCCATCGCGGTAAGTATCAGCGGCGAGGCAAGATTGATCGCCGTGACATTGGCGATCGGCATGTTGAAAAGCGCCGTCAGATAGGTGAATGTCGCCACCGCATCGACCGCCGCGCGAAGCAGCACCGGACCCGAGAGATACTGCGCTGGCTTGCCGAGGAGTCCCATCGCCCGTGCCGTCGCCAGGATCAGCAAGGTGGCGAACAGGCCGCGCAGGAAGATGAGCTGTCCGCCACCGAGGCTCTCGCTCACATGCTTGACGATGGCGTCGTTGACGATGAAGACCGCCATGGCGGCGCACATGGTGACGATGCCGCGCCGGTTGGCCCGCACGGTGGCAAGATCGAGTTCGACCAGGCTCATGCGCGCCCGCTTCGTTCGGAGTGCCAGGCATAGATGCCGCTGCCGGTTACGATGAGCGCGCCGAGGATCGTCCACTGGTCGGGGAACTGGCCGAAGACGATGAAGCCCACGATAGCGGCGGCTACCAGCAGGGCATAGGAATAGGGCTGCAACAGCGCCGCCGGCGCGAGATCGAGCGCGCGCGTCACGCAGAAATGCGCCAGCGCGCCCATCACGCCGGCGGCAAACAGCAGGGTCCAGCCTTCGAGGTCCGGCGCGCGCCAGTCCAGCGGTCCGGTCACGCTCGTCGCCGCCAGGCCGACGAAGGCCGAGTAGATGATCGTGGTCTGCGGCCGGTCGTGGCGCGCCACGACGCGAAGCTGGATCTGGTAGAAGCCCCAGAGCAGCGCGCCGGCGACGGCCACCAGGATCGACCAGTGGAAGGTGGCGAAGCCCGGCCGGACGATGATCAGCACGCCGACCAACCCGACCAGCACCGCGATCCATTGGCGCAGGCCGACGCGCTCGCCAAGCAGGGGTACCGAAAGCGCGGTGACGATGAGGGGGGAGGCAGCGGCGATGGCATGGACGTCGGCCAGCGGCATGTAACGGAACGCCAGGATGAAGGCCGACATCTCGCAGACCAGCAGCAGCGCCCGGATCACCTGCAGGAGCGGCCGGCGCGAACGGAAGGAGGAGCGCAGCGCCGCCCGCGCCATGAACAGCGCGAAAACGGCGAAGAACATGTAGCGCACCCAGACGATCTGCGTGATGGCGTAGCTCTGGCTCAGATACTTGGTGGTGGCGTCCATGCAGGCGAAGATGAACATGCCGAGCAGCATGATGACGATGCCCCGTCGCCGGCGCTGGCTCTCATCGCTATGGTCGGACAAGAAGGGATTCCTCGGGCAGGGCGGGACGAGCGCACATCTAGACGCAAGGCCG
>JAHCJQ010000098.1 GCA_026126215.1 Alphaproteobacteria bacterium | reverse complement strand
TTGCATCCTGGAAGGCTTCGTCGACTTCCATTGCGAGATTTCCGTCATCGCCGCGCGCGGGCTGGACGGGGCAATCGCCACTTTCGTGCCGGTGGAGAACCGGCACCGCGCCCAGATCCTCGACCTGACCATCGCTCCGGCGCGCCTGCCTGCTTCGCTGCTGCAGGAAGCGGAGGAGATGGCGCGGCGCATCGCCGGCCGACTCGATCTGTGCGGCACCGTGGCGGTGGAAATGTTTCTCGGCCGCGACGGCCGCCTTATGGTCAACGAACTGGCACCCAGGGTGCACAATTCCGGCCACTGGACCATCGAGGCCTGCCTGACCAGCCAGTTCCAGCAGCATGTGCGCGCCATCTGCGGCCTGCCGCTTGGCTCAACGGCGCGCCATGCCGACGCCACGATGCGCAACCTGATCGGCCATGACGCGGATGCATGGGCGGAGATCCTGCGCGATCCCGCCAACCGCCTGCACCTATATGGCAAGAGCGAGACGCGGCCCGGCCGGAAAATGGGCCATGTAACGCGATTGCTGCCCCTTGGCGCCGGCGGCGACCTCGCCGATTTCTGAGGCCTCAGGCGCGGTTGCGGAACAGCCCGAAAGGATCGGGCAGGCGCCCGGCGGCACGCCGCAGTCGTCCGCGCAGGCGGCCGATGCGCATCAGGTCCGCGATCCGGCGATCGAGGAATGCCATGGTCTGGGACGCCCCCTCGGAGCGGTCATCGAGCCAGTAGAGAAGCGTCGCCGAATAGATCGCGGCGAGGCTGAGGCGCTTGGTGTAGAAGCTGAAATCGGTAGCCGTGTCGCCCACCGCGTACCAGATGGCATCCACCGTCCGGTAGAGGCTGGAAAGGGCCAGCGGCGCGTTCTGCGGCAGGCTTAGAAAGGCCAGGGTGCGCCGAACCGTTTCCTTGTCCGCCGCCGCCCGTTCGAGACGCAGGCGGATGGCGAGCTTGACCCGTGCGGTGAGCTTGCCGTCTGCATCGCCCGCCTGTTCGACCGCCTCGACCATGGCGCGGTCGGCCTCCTCGAGATAGAAATCCACCAGCTCGCCGAGACCGCGCGGAAATGCCCGTGCCGCCATGTCTGCCGGCAGGCCGGCCTCGCGGCAGGCATCGGCGAGCAAGCGCTCGCTCCAGCCATCGAAGGGGACGTGCGGCAGCGCCGCGGCGAGAATCCTGCGACGCTCCGCCGCCAAATGGACCGGGCCGCTCATTCCACATCCTCCCGCACCCGGGCATCGGGAACCATGTGGCGCATCTCGCTCTCGAAAACCAGCTTGGTCAGGTCGCGCATGCGCTGCGGATAAAGGATGCCGTCCAGATGGTCGCATTCGTGCTGCACCACCCTGGCATGCATGCCGCGCGCCTCCCGCTCGATCCGGCGCCCGTCGAGGCCGAGACCGGAATAGCGGATATGCGTCCAGCGCTCGACCACGCCGCGCAGTCCGGGCACCGACAGGCAGCCCTCCCAGCCCGGCTCCGTGTCGGGACCGAGGGGCTCGATCACCGGGTTGCAGAGCGCGGTGAGGCCCTGCGCCTCCCCCTCCTCGCCCGGCCCGAGCCGCTCCGCCGGGACCCGGAAAATGACCAGCCGCAACGGCACATGCACCTGTGGCGCCGCCAGGCCGATGCCCGGCGCGTCCTCCATCGTCTCGATCATGTCGAGGACAAGCCGGCGGATTTCCGGCGCGCTCGGGTCGGAAACAGGGTCCGCCCGGCGCCGCAGGACCGGGTGCCCCATGCGGGCGATCTTGAGTATGGTCATGCAAGCCAATATGGCGGCGCGCCCGTTTGCGGTCAAAGGCCAGGCTTCACAAAGCCTTGCCCCTGTGTTATCTAGCCGCACCCTGAACCATGGGTTGGCAACCGCTGGATTGGAGAGCGAGCGAACGTGCAGGTCCTTGTCCGCGACAACAATGTCGATCAGGCGCTTCGCGCCCTGAAGAAAAAGCTGCAGCGCGAAGGCGTGTTCCGTGAGATGAAACTGCGGAATTTCTACGAGAAGCCCTCGGAAAAGCGCGCCCGCGAGAAGGCGGAGGCGATTCGCCGCGCCCGCAAGCTGGCCCGCAAGCGCGCCCAGCGCGAAGGCACGGCCTGAGGCGCTGCCGGCCGCGGCGTTGCCCGCACCCGGGGCGCCGCCTCCGTCCCTGTCGGCCAGAGTTCCTGTCCGCCAGGGTTCCCGACAGACAGAGTTAAGCCGCCATGCCCCGCATCGGCGGCTTTCGCTTTTCCATCCCTCGGAATATTTTCCTGAAGTGCGCTGCCGCCGCAGGCCGGATCCGCGAGCGGCTGCGCGGGCTCCGGCTCGCGGCCTTCAGATCGATTTGACGATGTCCTCGACCATTTTCTTGGCGTCGCCGAACAGCATCATCGTGTTGTCCAGATAGAATAACTCGTTGTCGATGCCCGCATAGCCTGAGGCCATGGACCGCTTGACGAAGAGCACGGTGCGCGCCTTGTCCACGTCGAGAATCGGCATGCCGTAGATCGGGCTCTGCGGATCGTCGCGCGCCGCCGGGTTGGTCACGTCGTTGGCGCCGATCACGAAGGCAACATCGGTGGATGCGAAATCGGAATTGATCTGTTCCAGCTCGAACACCTCGTCATAGGGGACGTTGGCCTCCGCCAGCAGCACGTTCATGTGGCCCGGCATGCGACCGGCGACCGGATGGACCGCGTAGGAGATCTTCACGCCCTCCGCCTTCAGCTTGTCGGACATCTCCCGCAGCACGTGCTGCGCCTGCGCCACCGCCATGCCGTAGCCCGGCACGATGATGACCGAGCCGGCATTCTTCATGATGAAGGCGGCATCGTCCGCCGAGCCGGCCTTCACCGGGCGCTGCGGTTGGTCGCCCTTGGCGGAGGCGGCCGATGTATCGCCCCCGAAACCGCCAAGGATCACGCTGATGAACGAACGGTTCATCGCGTGGCACATGATGTAGCTGAGGATCGCGCCCGAGGAGCCGACCAGTGCCCCGGTGATGATCAGCGCATTGTTCTCGAGCGTGAAGCCGATGCCCGCCGCCGCCCAGCCGGAATAGCTGTTCAGCATCGACACCACCACGGGCATGTCGGCGCCGCCGATCGGGATGATGATCAGGAAGCCGACGACGAAGGCGAGCAGCGTCATCAGCCAGAACACCTCGCGCGACTGCGTCATGGCGAATATGGCCAGCAGCACCACGATGGCGATGCCGATGCCCAGATTGAGCATGTGCTGGCCCTTGAAGACGATCGGCGCGCCGGACATCAGCGCCTGCAGCTTGGCGAAGGCGATGATGGAACCGGAGAAGGTGATGGCGCCGATGACGACGCCCAGCCCCATTTCGATCAGGCTGGCGAGCTTCACCTGCTCGGTGCCCGGATAGACGATGCCATAGGCCTGCGGATTGTAGAGCGCCGCCGCGGCCACCAGCACGGCGGCGAGGCCGACCAGGCTGTGGAAGGCCGCGACGAGTTGCGGCATCGCCGTCATCTTGATCTTGAGCGCCGTCACCGTGCCGATGCTGCCGCCGATCAGCAGGGCGATCAGTATCCAGAGCCAGGCTTGCGCGTTCGGGAGCACGAACATGGTGGTGGCGACCGCGAGGCCCATGCCGACCATGCCGTAGATGTTGCCCGCGCGCGAGGTTTCCGGGCTCGAAAGTCCACGCAGCGCCAGGATGAACAGCACCGACGAAACGAGGTAGAGCACCGCAGCGATATTGGCGTTCATGTCCGGGGTCCCCGCCTACTTCTTCTTTTTCTTGTACATCGACAGCATGCGCTGCGTGACCACGAAGCCGCCGAAGATGTTGACGGCGGCCAGCACGGTCGCGAAGAAGCCGGACCATTCCGACACGGCCGACCCGGCGGTGCCCGCCGCGATCAGCGCGCCGACGATGATCACCGAGGAAATGGCGTTGGTGACCGACATTAGCGGCGTATGCAGCGCCGGCGTCACGCTCCAGACCACGTAGTAGCCGACGAAAATCGCCAGCACGAAGATCGCCAGCCGAAAGACGAAGGGATCGAGCGCAGTCGCTTCCATCGTTCAGTTACCCCCCTGCCGGAGCGCCGGATGGACCACCTCGCCGCCGCGCGTCAGCCCGACGCCCTTGACGATCTCGTCCTCCCAGTCGAGCTTGAGCTTCCTGCTCTCCTTGTCGACCAGCGGCGTGATGAAATTGAGAAGGTTCTTGGCATAGAGCGCCGAGGCATCGACCGCGGTGCGGCTCGGCACGTTGGTATGGCCGACGATGCGCACGCCATGCGCCTCGACGATTTCGCCGGGACGCGAGAGCGGGCAGTTGCCGCCCTGCTCCACCGCCAGATCGACGATGACGGAGCCGGGCTTCATGCTCTTCACCATTTCCTCGGTGACCAGGACCGGGGCTGGCCGCCCGGGAATAAGGGCAGTGGTGATGACGATGTCCTGCTTCCTGATGGTCTGGGCGATGAGTTCCGCCTGTTTCTTCTTGTAGGCGTCGGACATCTCCTTGGCATAGCCGCCGGCGGTCTGCGCCTGCTTGGACTCCTCGTCCTCCACCATGACGAAGCTGGCGCCGAGGCTCTCCACCTGCTCCTTGGTGGCGGGGCGAACGTCGGTCGCCGAGACGATGGCGCCGAGCCGCCGCGCCGTGGCGATCGCCTGCAGCCCGGCGACGCCCACCCCCATGATGAAGACGCGCGCCGGCGCGATGGTTCCCGCGGCCGTCATCATCATGGGGAAGGCACGGCCGAACTCGGCCGCCGCATCGAGCACGGCGCGATAACCGGCGAGGTTCGACTGCGAGGACAGGACATCCATCGACTGGGCGCGGGTGATGCGCGGCATCAGTTCCATGGCGAAGGCGTCCACCTTCGCCGCGGCATAGGACTGCACCTGTTCCTTCTGCTGAAGCGGCTGGAGCATGGCAACCAGCATGGCGCCCGGCTTCATCATCGCCACTTCGTCCGGCCCGCCCTCCGCCTGGGACAGCGGCCGCTGCACCTTGAAAACGACATCGGCATCGGCAAGCGCCGCCGCCTCGTCCGGCGCGATCCGGGCGCCCGCCTGGACGAACTGCTCGTCGGTCACGGCCGCCGCCAGTCCGGCACCGGCTTCGACGACGACCTCGAATCCCAGGGCGGCGAGTTTCTTCACCGTGTCCGGCGATGCGGCCACCCGCTTTTCGCCCGGCCGGCGTTCCTTGGGTACGGCGAGTTTCATGCCTGCCTCGTTCTTGTTATGCCCGGCCCCGGGCTCCCGGCCCGGCCTAAGCCTGTCCGGCTAGAGCAGGAATATGGCCATCAGGATCAGCGCGACGATCACCGCCGCCGAACCATAGACTGTGAGCTTGACGAAAGCGGCCCAGGTTTCCCGGTTCTGCCGGATATCCATCACCCCCTTGGACTGATCGCTGGACGCCATGGGCAAACCTCATTCTGTTCTGACAGGCAGGCTTAAGAACGAATTCCGCGCACTATAACAAAGGCTGGCGCGCGGGCAAGCGGCGGCCTCAGGGCAGCGGCAGGTCAAAGCGCCGCAGCGCGCGGGCCTGGCGGCGCTGCAGCGCCTTGACGTCGAACCCGTCGATCAGTTCGTGGAACAGCCGGTGCCAGTTGATCTCGGCTTTCAGGTGCAGGAACACCCCGCCCAGCCCGATCGCCGCCCGGTCCATGAAGACGAACTCGCGCGGCGGGCGCACGCCGCCCTGCTCGCGCAGCCGGCGCGCCACCTTCTCCGCCACATCGCGGCCATAGACGCCGTCGCCGCCAAACTCCTGGATGCGCCGCGAGCGATCCTCGAGCAGCGGCGCATAGACGAACTCGGCCCAGATGTTGAGCGTGTCGATCACCTCCTGCGAGAGGCCGCTGAAGCCCCAGCTTTCATAGGCATGCACCGCGAGGGCGCGGTTGCCGGTGCGCAGCGCCTCGTAGAGATCGATCACGCCCTGCACGAAGCTCGCGCCGAAAACCCGCACGCAGCCAAAATCCAGCAGGTTGATGCTGTGATCGGGGCGCACCGAATAGTTGCCGAGATGGGGATCGCCATGAATGACCCCGTAGCCATAGAAGGGAACGTACCAGGCGCGAAACATGTTGAGAGCGATCTGTTCGCGCACCGCGGCCGGGGCATCGACGAAATCCAGCATGGGCCGACCATCGACCCAGGTCATGGTCAGCAGCCGGGCGGTCGAGAGTTCGGGCAGCACCTTGGGCACATGCACGCCCGCCTCCTCGCGCAGCATGTGGGCATAGAGCCCCATATGCCGTGCCTCCCGCAAATAGTCGAGTTCCTCGCGCAGCCGGGCGGCAATCTCGGCGTGGATGTTGCTGGTGTCGATCGAGGGGTCGTAGCGGCGATAGATGGCGAAGATCAGGCTGAGCTGGCGGAGGTCCGCCTCCACCGCCGAACTCATGTCGGGGTATTGCAGCTTGCAGGCGAGATCGCGCCCGGCATGGTCCCGCGCGCGATGCACCTGGCCCAGCGAGGCCGCCGCCGCCGCCTCGTGCGAGAAGGCGGCGAAGCGGCTCTGCCAGTCCGGGCCCAGTTCCGCCGCCATGCGCCGCTTGACGAAAGGCCAGCCCATCGAGGGAGCATTCGACTGGAGCTGGGCCAGTTCCTGCACGTATTCCTTGGGCAGCGCCTCGGGGATCGTGGACATGATCTGCGCCACCTTCATCAGCGGTCCCTTGAGGCCGCCAAGCGCCCGCTTCAGATCCGCCGCATGTTCGGCCCGGTCGAGCCTGAGGCCCAGCAGCCGTTCGCCCGCCAGCCGCGCGGCAAGGCCGCCGACCGAGGCGCCGACCCTGGCATAGCGGCGAACCCGGCCACCCAGCGAATTGCGCTCGGGTCTGTCCGCCATATCTTCAGGCGCCCTTTTCCAACTCGTCGATGAAGCGTTCGATGACGCCAAGCCCCTTCGACCAGAAGGCCGGATCGGTGGCATCCAGGCCGAAGGGGGCCAGCAGCTCGCGGTGCCGCAGCGTGCCGCCGGCCGCCAGCATGGCGAGGTAGCGCTCCTGGAAGCCCTGCTCGGCGTCCTCGTAGACCGCATAGAGCGCGTTCACCAGGCAGTCGCCGAAAGCATAGGCATAGACATAGAACGGCGCATGGACGAAATGCGAGATATAGGCCCAGTAATACTTGTATTCCTCGTCGAAGCGCAGCGCCGGCCCGAGGCTTTCGCCCTGCACTGCAAGCCAGTGCTCGCCGATCCGCTCCGGCGTCAGTTCGCCCTGGCGGCGCTCGGCATGGATGCGCCGCTCGAACTCATAGAAGGCGATCTGGCGGACCACGGTATTCAGCATGTCCTCGACCTTGGCCGCGATCATGCGCCGGCGCCGCGCCGGATCGCGCTCGCCCCCAAGCAGGGCCCGGAAGGTGAGCTGCTCGCCGAACACCGAGGCCGTCTCGGCGAGCGTTAGCGGGGTATCGGACATCAGGTTGCCCTGCCGCCCGGCCAGCACCTGATGCACGCCATGGCCGAGTTCGTGGGCCAACGTCATGACATCTCGCGCCTTGCCCTGGTAATTGAGCATCAGATAGGGGTGGGCGCTTGGCACGGTCGGATGGGCGAAGGCGCCCGATGCCTTGCCCGGGCGCGCCGGCGCGTCGATCCAGGCATTGTCGAAAAAGCGCTGGCCGATCTCACCCAGCTTCGGCGAGAAGCGGCGATAGGCGTCGAGCACGATGTCGCGCGCCTCGTTCCAGCCGATCAGCCGGTCGTCGTCGCCGGGCAGCGGCGCATTTCGGTCCCAGTAGTCGAGCCGTTCCTGGCCGAGCCATTTCGCCTTGAAGGCGTAGTAGCGGTGCGAGAGTCGCGGATAGGCCTCCCGCACGGCGCCGGCCAGCGCCTCGACCACTTCCGGCTCGACCTGGTTGGCGAGGTGGCGTTGCGCCTCGGGTGCCGGCAGCCGGCGCCACTTGTCCTCGATCTCCTTGTCCTTTGCCAGCGTGTTGAGGATCAGCGCGAACAGCCGCACGTTCTTGCCGAACACCGCGCCGAGGCTCTTGGCTGCCTCCCGCCGCCGCGCCTGGTCGCGGTCAGAGAGCAGATGCAGCGCCTGCTCGACCCCGAGCTCCTCGCCACCTACAGGAAAGCGCAGTTCCGCCAGGGTCTCATCGAACAGCCGCACCCAGGCGGCGCGGCCGGGGATGGACTTCTCGTGCAGGAGCTTCTCCAGCTCGTCGGAAAGCTGGTAGGGCCGGAAAACGCGGATGTCGCGCAGCCAGGGCCGGTAGCGGGCAAGGCCCGGCGCGTCGAGCCTGTGCTCCAGTTCCGCGTCCTCGATGCGGTTGATCTCGAGCGTGAAGAAGAGCAGGTGGGAAGTGATCTCGGTCGTGCGCTCCTGCATGGTCTGGAAGAAGCGGCCGACTTCCGCATCGCTCATGTCCGTCGCATAGGCGAGATAGGCGAAGGACATGATCCGGCCGACGATCTCGCCGATCCGCTCGTATTCCGCCACCGCCTCGCCCAACGCCGCGCCGGAAAGCGAGGCGACCTTGCCCTGATGGGCGGCCGCGAAGGCAAGTGCGTCGGCTTCTGCGCGCTCCAGGTCGGAGCGGAGCTGCAGGCTGTCGCGGCCGGGATAAAGATCGGACAGATCCCAGTCCGGCAGTTCACCGAGTTTCGCCGCGACATCGTTCATCAATCCACTCCTCGCGCTTTCATGCCTGCCGGAAGATATAGGGGGCGGGACCCGGCCCGTCGAGGCGCGAAGGGGGCTCAGCCGAGCAGGAAATGCGCCTTCGCCGCCGCGACCGGCCGTGCCGGATCGTCCTGCCATGCCTCGACGCGGACATTGGCGACGCGCCTGCCATGCTTGGTGACGATGCCGCGCGCGAAGGTGCGCACGGGGCGCGCGGAACGCAGGTAGTCGACCGACAGATTGATCGTCTTCGGGATATGCACCGCCTCGCTCTGCCAGACGAGCTGGACCACCGCCGCCGATTCGAGCAGCGCGCCGACCACCCCGCCATGGAGCGCCGGCAGACGCGGATTGCCGATGAAGCGCTCGTCGGCCGGCAGGATGCAGACCGGACCTTCGGGTGTCTCCTCGATGGCAAGACCGAGGAAGGTGAAATAGGGAATGGCGGTCAGGAAGCGGCCGAAATCGCCGCTCTCCTTGGCCTGGCGGATGACCTCGAGCATGCTCATCGCGGCCGCGCTCCCTTTACCGCCCTGCCCGCCTCCTGTTCCGCCGAAGGCGGCAGCACCGCCTTGTCGGACGAGCCGATCATGAAGGTGGCGACGCAGTTGGCGATGGGCTTCGCCTCGTCCTCGTTCCAGGCTGTCGAGCGGACGAAGGCGATCTGCCGGGTGAGCTTGTAGCATTCGGCCATGGCATGCACGTCCTGGCGCGGCTCCGAGGGGCGGAGATAGTCGATCCTGAGGTCCAGCGTCGCGATCGGCAGCAGCTTGCCGAGCGCCACCTGCACCGCCATGCCGCAGACCGTATCCACCAGGGTGGTGACGACACCGCCGGCCAGGATGCCGAATTCCGGATTGCCGATCAGCCGCTCCTGGAAGGGCAGCATCAGGACCGTGCGTGCCGCGCCCACTTCGACCACGCGGACGCCAAGCTCCCGGCAATGAGGAATGCCCTGATGGACCATCAGTTCGATCATGTGCGGATCGAACGCCACCGGCTTGCGGCTCATGCGGGGGGACCCTCCTCGTCGCGGACGGAGAGGGCTTATACCTTGCCGCGCCCGGCTGCAAACCCCGATCGGCGCCGGGCACAAGGCGTGGCGCGGATTTTCGTTCTGCTACTATTACGTGTGTATCAGAATGGAACAAAGCCCGCGAATCGGGTATATTGTTGCC
>JAHCJQ010000097.1 GCA_026126215.1 Alphaproteobacteria bacterium | reverse complement strand
ACGGAATCCATCCCAAAGCACGTACTTCCATCTTTCGTCACGTATCATCCAGCCACGGCACTCACGCGGCCGCCGCCGCAGGATGTGCCGCGCCTTGCGAAACGAGTAATCGAGTTCCGAGACGACAAAGTCCCGCCACGGCCCATCCTCACCCCGTACTGCCGCAAGCAGCGAGCGTCCTTCAATCAGATGCTGCGGTATCTCGATGCCCAGCGCCTCCAGGCAGGTCGGCAGAAGGTCGACCCCCTCCACCAGCCGCTCGTCTACCCGGCCACGGGTGGCGTCGGCCGCGCGATCCGGGTCGTAGAGAATGAAGGGAATCCGCAATGCGGATTCATAGAAAAGCTCCTTTTCGCCGAGCCAGTGATCGCCGAGCAGGTCGCCGTGATCGGCCGTGAAGACGATCAGCGTATCGGACCAGCGCCCCGTTTCCTCCAGCAGGGCGAAGAGGCGTCCGAGTTCGTCGTCGATCTGCCGCACCAGACCCATATAGACCGGCCGCACCGTCTCGATCACCTCGTCGCGCGCGAAGCTGACGGACTCGTCGTGCTGACGGTAGGCGGCGACCACCGGGTGCGCCTCGCCGATCTCGCGCGGATGGCGGATGACGGGAAGACAGTCGTCGACGCCATGCATGTCGTTATAGGGCGCCGGCGCGACATAGGGCCAATGGGGCTTGACATAGCTCAGATGCAGGAACCACGGCCTGTCGCCATGGGCGCGGATGAAGGCCATCGCCTGGTCGGTCATGTAGGCGGTCTCCGAATGCCGGGCCGCCACGCGCGCGGGATGCCGCACATTGCGCATGTTCCAACCGCTCAGAACTTCCCCGCCCGGGCCCGCGACCGAGATCACGTAGTCACTCCATGGATCCCCGCTTACGTAGCCATGGTCGCGCAGGAAGTCGGCATAATGGCTTTCGCCGCCTGGCGGCGAATGTCCGTCATAGCGGTCGAGTTCGACAAAGCGGCCGTTGCGAAGCAGCGCCGACAGCGCCGAGGCGCCTTCGATGCCGAAACGCTCGAGCGCCGCCTCGTCCGGCAGGACGTGGGTCTTGCCTGCCAGCGCCGCATCGATGCCGAGCGGGCGCAGGTAATCACCGATCGTAAGTTCCCGCAGGCTGAGCGGCACGCGATTCCAGCTCGCGCCATGGCTGAACACGTAGCGGCCGGTATAGAAGGACATTCGGGACGGGCCGCAGACCGGAGACTGCACGAAGGCGTTCGAGAAGCGCACGCCGCGCCTGGCCAGTCGGTCGATATTGGGTGTCTGCAGGGTCGGATGACCGGCACAGCCAAGGTGATCGGCGCGCAACTGGTCGCACATGATGAAGAGGACGTTTCGTGCCATGGTCAGGCCGCCACCGGCAGCCGGAATCTGGCGACCTTCTCTTCGTCAATCTCGATGCCGAGTCCGGGTCGGTCCGGGATGCGAAATGTCTGCCGCTCGAGCGCCAGCGGCTCGCGCAGGTAATCCTCGGCGATGAATTGCGGTCCGTTCAGATCCACGGGGAGATCCATGCCATAGGCGGCGAAAAGATGACTCGATGCCACGAAGCCGATCGGCGCGTCCATCAGCCCGCTGCCGATCAGCTTGAGGCCCGAGTTCAGTGCGATGTCGCACATCTGCCGCGCGTGATGCAAGCCACCAGCCTTGTTCACCTTGACGGCGATGCCTTCGACGAGATCACGGCGCAGGAAATCGATGATCATGGCCGGCGACATGACCGACTCATCGAGCACCACCGTCACCAGCCCGGACCGGCGCAGCGCTTCGAGGCCAAGAATGTTGCTGACCGAGACCGGCTGCTCGAAGATGGTGATGCCAAGACCGGCGCAGAGGCGCGCCATGGTCAGGGCTTGTTCCGTGTCATAGCCCTGGTTAGCGTCGGGCCAGACGAACCCGTCCTCGGCCGCGTCCCTGACGGCACGCAGGATGTCGGCATCACGCGCGGGCCAATGACCGACCTTGACCTTGAACCCCCGGTAGCCTTCCGCCACCGCCTCGCGCGTGATCCGCGCCGCCTGCTCGGGCGTCTCGGCCGAGACCAGTCGGGCGAGGCGGACCTCGCTCCGCCGCTTCGCGCCGAACCACGCCTGCAGCGGTATGCCGAGCTTGCGGCAGACAAGATCGTGCGCCGCCACGTCGATGGCATTCTTTGCTATCGGCTGCCCTGGATCGAGCATCGGGGCCAGTTCACGGTTCATGCTCTCGTGCAGGCCGGCGATATCGAAGGGATCGCGACCCAGCACCGCTGGAACAAGATACTCGCGCAGGCTCGTCAGGCAGGATTCCAGCGTCTCTGCCGACCACCGCCGGCTCGGCCCACTCTCTCCCCAGCCGACGGTGCCGTCGTCCCCCGTCATCTTGAGAAGCACCAGCCGCTTGCCTTCCTCGATGCTGCGCGACGCCCCGCGCGCCAGTGTCAGGACCGCCTTCAGGGGAAGGCGCACCGCAAACAGCTCGATCCGCTCGATCTTCATGACTTGATACCCCTGTTCTGCCTGATCGCCACCCATGTCACCACCATCGCCGCCAGGAGGAGACATATCAGCGCGATCGGTCGCGTGACGAAGATTTCCAGGCTGCCACGCGATATGATCAGGCTCTGGCGCAGCCCAACCTCGACGATGGGACCGAGAATGAAGCCGATCAGCAGGGGCGCGACGGGAAATCCGAATCTCTTCATGCCATAGCCCAGAAGGCCGAAGCCAAGCATCACATAGAGGTCGAAATAGGAACTGCTTGAAGCATAGACGCCCGTCATGCAGAGGGCGACGACGATCGGGAAAAGCACCTTGTTGGGGATGCGGACCGCCTGCACGAACAGCGGCAGGCCGAGTCGGCCGATCGCAAGCATCAGGATGCTTGACACCAGCATGGCGACAAAAAATGCGGCGACGAAGTCGGCATTGGCCGTGAACAGCGCCGGACCGGGTATCAATCCATGCACCATGAACGCGCCAAGCATGATCGCCGTGATGGTATCGCCGGGGATACCCAGCGTGAGCAGCGGGATGAAGGTCGAGCCGCAAACGGCATTGTTACCCGACTCCGCCGCCGCGACACCCTCAAGCGAGCCCTTGCCGAATTTCTCCGGCTCGCGCGAGAAATTGCGGGCAATACCGTAATTGATGAAGGCCGAGATCGCGCTCCCCAGCCCCGGAACGGCGCCGATAAAGACCCCGACCGGCGCCGCGCGCAGCATGACCGGAAGGCAGAGGCGCCAGTCGGCCGCACTCATACCCTTGCCTGCCGCCGATACCCTCTGGCCGACCGAGGCAACCAGGCGCCCCGCCGTCGCATGAGCCAGCGCGAACGCCTCGGCGATGGCGAATACGCCGATGATCAGCGAGATGAATTGGAAGCCACCGGAAAGATCAAGCAGACCGAAGGTCAGGCGCGTCTCGCCGTTCAGGGGGTCAAGTCCGACGGTAGACAGAAGTATGCCAAACGCACCGGCGATCAGGCCCTTCACCATGTTGCCCTCGGACAGTACGCCGATCAGGGTCAGCGCGAGGATGCCGAGCGCGAAGTTCTCGGCGGGGCCGATCTTGAGTGCCAGCATCGCCACGGGAATTGCGAACATGATCAAGGACAGATCGCTGATCAGGCCACCGGTAAATGAACTGTACAGCGCCACACGAAGCGCCTTGCTGGCATGGCCCTGCTGGGTCAGCGCATAGCCATCGAGCGCGGTCGCGCCCGCCGCCGGCGTTCCAGGGACGTTGATGAGAATGGCGGAGATCGATCCGCCGTAGGTTCCACCCTTGTAGATGCCAACCAGCATCGCGATGCCGGCGAGCGGGGCCAGATGGAAGGTGATCGGCAGCGAAATGGCGACGGCGAGCGGGACGTTGAGCCCCGGTATCGCGCCGATCGCCATGCCGATGATGAGCCCGATCGTCATCACCGCGAGGTTGATCGGCTGCATCACCTCGCCGATGGCCGGAAGTATCAGTTCCATGCGGCGGCCGGCAGAAAAATGATCATGAAGCGCTCGAAGAAGACCAGCAGCACCGCCGGCACCGCCAGCGCCAGAACGAGAATGATCAGGATTCGCCCTTCGCCGAACAGTCTGGCGAGGCCGCCAACCAGCAGAACGGTTGACAGATAGAAGCCTAACCAAGGCAGGGCGGCGATATAGACGGCGAGGCCGACTGTCATAACGAGGACTGGCCAGGCGCGCTGCCGGGGCCCTTCGGCGGGACGCGGGTTCCGCAAGGCATCGACCAGTAGCCAGGCGGCAAGCAGGGCGATCGCCAGGGCAAGCGCGATGGGCAAGGTCGCGGAGCCGATTCCCCAGATTTCGCCACCCGTAACCTGGAATGGCGTGATCGCCGCCAGCACGAGACTGGCCGCGAGGAGGATCGCGGCCAGTCCTGCTTCTTCGCCCGGACGCTTCATGTGCGCCGCGCCGACCCTGCCTACTGGCTGGCCGCCTTGAACTTCTCGAAGTCGCGGCTGAACAGCGCGGTGAAAGCCGGGCCGTCGAGATACTCGACGCTCGCCCCGCTCCGCTCCACCGTCGCGACGAAGGCCGGGTCCTTGGCAACCTTCGCCATGACGTCGCGCAGACGGGCAACGATTGGCTCAGGCGTGCCCTTGGCCACCGCAAGGCCGGTCCAGGGATTGCCGACCACGTCGAAGCCCAGTTCCTTGGCGGTCGGAACGTCGGGCGCCGCCGGGTCGCGGGCTTCGTTGAAGACGAGCAGACCGCGCATGGCCCCGGACTTGAGGTGCTGCTGCACGGACTCAAGGCTCTCCGGCACAAGATCGAGATGGCCGCCCAGCACGCCGGTCACGCCCGGCGCACCACCGGTCTGCGGCACATGCGTGAGCTTGATGTCGGCTGCCCTGGCGAAACCCGAGGCGACGAGGAATGGCAACACGTTCGGAACCGCGCCGAAAGTGAACTTGCCCGGATTGGCCTTCGCGTCGGCGATCAGTTCCCTGGCGGATTTCCAGCGATCGGACTTGGTGGCCAGGATCAGCGTACGGGAAGAGATTTGCCCGATTCCTATGAAGTCATCGGGCTGGTATCCGACATTGCCCTTGATCGGCGTCAGCACATGGTTGCCGCTCGTCGTGACCAGGACGGTATAGCCATCCTTGGGTGCGTCGAACGCCGCCTTGGTGCCGACGGCGCCACCGCCGCCGACGCGGTTGACTACGGCCACCGGCTGACCGAGTTCCTTAGACATTGCCTCACCAAGCAGGCGGCCGATGATGTCCGTGGTGCCGCCGGCCGGCCAGGGGACGATGAAGGTGATCGGCTTGGCCGGATATTGCTGTGCCGAGACGGTGAATGCATGCGTCGCGAGCGGGAGCGCCAGCAGCGCGCCAATCAGGATTCTGCGTGTCGTCTTCATGGTGCCTTCTCCCCGTTGCTATCGGTAGTTCAGAAAGACCGGGCTGCCCCAGGCCATGTGACCATTGCGTTGTCTGACCCTCGCGTAAAGGTATGAGGGATGCCGCGGGACCTTCAAACGGCAGGTGCCGGCGAGCGAGGAAGCGGCCAGCGGCACGACCCGGTGCCATTGCCAGCTTTCCTGCGGAAACGGGCCGACCTGACGATTGATCGAACCCCTGAAAATATCGCCAAATCCTACCGTGGATACCGCCCGGTTCGGCATCTCGAACTCGAGCTGCAGTTCGAGCGCCGGCGTCGCGTCGAGTTCCAGGATCAGGCTCTGGTTCGGGTTCTCGCGGTAAGCCTGTTTGCGCGAGGTATATGACGTCACCTCCACCCGGTCTTCGCCGCTCCTGTGAAAGCGATGACGGCGGTCCTCGTCGAAGGGCCCCGATTGCAGGCACGGGAAGATGCGGCGCAACCGCCCGCCCGAAACAGAGAGGCCGAACTTCCAGTCGCAGATCCGCTCCAGCGCAAGCGCCCCCCATGGACCCCATCCCCATTCGAGCCGCACCTGGACCGGCCCTTTCAGCGCCTCTTCCGGTCCGATCGCCTCCCGTGCATGGCCGCGATGGACGATCCGGCCGTCCTGAACGATATCGAGGACATCCAGTTCGTCCCGTCCCGCAGCCGACCAGGCCACTTCCACCTCGGCGCCGGTCTCGATCGCTGCGCCCATCGGCGCGCCATCGACCTGGAAATCGAGTTCGATCCGATCGCCGGTGAGTGCGTAGGTGCGGCGGCTCCGGATCGCCTCCATGATCCCGGCCCGGCTGAAATCTGTGCACAACGCCGCCATCAGGCCCTCGCCATAGGCGCCGGGGAAACCTGCGTGATTGTCGCTCGACGCCACGAAGCCGAACTTGAGGCCGCGTTCCAGCGCTGCCCGAACCGTATTAGCCGTTTCCCGTCCGCCCATGGAATGCGTATACATCCCGAACGGGCCACGATCGTCCTCGGAATTGCCGTGCTCTGAGTAGATTTCGACGACCGGCGTGCATTCTTCGGTAAAGATGTCCCAGTTCGCGCCGCGCATGCCGCGTGGATAAGCCACGTGATGCGGAATCATGAGCGCGTTGCGGGCGGCGCAGAACCGCCGGAGTTCATCCACATGGTCCGCGTAATGCAGCGGCTGATTGTCGTCGGGAAAAACGACGCACTGGTCGCCGAAGGTGCTTGAATGCCATTCGAAGCCAAGGAATGCAGAAAACTCGCTGTCGCGGTTCGATGCCGCGATCAGTTTCTGCACCTTGGGCCAGGTTTCCTTCAGCCGCTCGAAACCCTTGAGCCAGTGGCGCTCCCTGCCACCTTCCATGGGTTCGAGATCATGCCAGCTTGAATGTCCGGTGAAGGCGAAGAAGTCCAGATGCGTCCGCGCCACGTCGATGGAGCGTTCCATCGACCCGACGCCATAGCCATGGGCATTGTGATTGTGGATGTCGCCGAAAAGAATCTGGTAGCGCCGCGCCATCGTGCCCCCGCATCAACCAACTGGTTGGATAATGACGGAAGCCTGCCTGCCGCGTCAAGAAAGGCTCATGCGGCCGACTTCAGGATCGATGCCCGGACCAGGTCGATGACATGCCGGCAGCGTTCGTCCAGCGCCTTGCGGCTGGCGAGCTTGCGGCGCAGCACCGCGGTCAAGGTGTGGATGTTCCCGAAGTAGAAATAGCAGAGCCCCGCGAGCGAGATATAGAGCTGGAGCGGATCTATTCCCTTGCGGAAGACTCCAGCCCTCTCGCCGCGGCGGATCACCTCGGCAAGCTTCTCCACGAGATTTCCGTGCATGTCCGCCAACGTCTTCGAGCGTCGGACGTGGCGGCCGCGATGCATGTTCTCGTCCATGAGCAGTGCAACATAGTTCGGATGTGCGGCCAGATAGCGAAATTTGAACGTCAGAAAGCGCTCCATCGCCGCCCAGGGATCGAGATGGTCGAGATCGAGTTCCTGTTCGCGAAGGCGGAAGTCCGCGTAGACCTTCTCCAAGGTCGCCAGGTAGACCTCTTCCTTGTCGCCAAAATAATGATAGAGGAGCTGCTTGTTGACGCCGGCCCGTCGGGCGATGACGTCCATGCGCGCACCTCGCAGGCCGTTGGCCGCAAATTCATGCTCCGCCGCCTGCAGAAGCTTTTCCTTGGCGCTCACGCCGCCATTCTTGCCGATTGGATGGACGCCGCGCGTCCGGTTTGCGCTGGTCAGGCTGCTCACTCCCCGTCTGTCGGAAGACTTATACGGCAGAACATGCCCTTACCGTCAACGCAACAGAAACGGGCACGCCAGGCAGGGTGTCTTAAAGACATTTCTGCCAGGCCATCACCGTCTTAAATACAGTTAAAGTATGAAATTGTTATCAAATTAAATATTTCAACAGTAACTCCGAAACCATGCTGCATGTTTTGCTGTTATATTTCTGTTGCCCCAGATCACTTCAAATGACGACACAAGTATTGTCAGCTTATTCTATATGTACTGACAGTCTGGCGTGCCACGTCGTGACACGCGCGAACTGGGGTCGCCAAGGGCGACCCCCGCGTCATTCACAGGAGGAACACCGAAATGAACATCGAGCTACGCAAGCGGCTTCTGCTCTCGGCTTCGATCAGCGCCATCGCACTGGCAGTCCTCGCGATGCCGATCTCAATTGACTCGAATGCAGGCCTGAGCCTGACCACTGCTGCCGCACAGGATGCTGGTGATGGTGGCGGCGGTGGCGGCGGTGGCGGTGGCGGCGGCGGTGGTGGCGGCGGTGGTGGCGGCGGCGGTGGCGGCGGCGGTGGTGGCGGCGGCGGCGGTGGCGGCGGCGGCGGCGGCGGTGGTGGCGGCGGCGGTGGTGGCGGCGGCGGCGGCGGCGGCGGCGGCGGCGGTGGTGGCGGCGGCGGCGGCGGTGGTGGCGGCGGCGGCGGCGGCGGCGGTGGCGGCGGCGGCGGCGGCGGTGGTGGTGGCGGCGGCGGTGGCGGTGGCGGTGGCGGCGGCGGCGGCGGAGACTCGGCGCCATCCGATGACACCGCCGACGACGACACCGGAACCGACAGCGACGACGGCACCGATAGTGCCGATGGCGGCACGTCGGATGGCGAGGGCGGCGAAGGCGCGTCGTCCTAACCCAGGCGCTGGCGGCATGGTCGCCGCCGGCTGAAACCGGTCAATCGGGGAGGGATCGTGGGATCTCTCCCCGAACGCCGACGGGAAATCGCACGGCAAGGAGAAATCAGAACATGAAAATCCTGGCAACCTGGCTGCTGGCCGGGTCATTCTGCCTGCATGCGGGCATCGCTTCCGCCGGGGACTTCCTGCTGGAGATTCATGGCGGGGCAGACTCGGTCCTTAGCGGCAAGCTGATTCTGACCCGGCCGGATGGCTCCCGGATCGAGCAGCGTCTGGACGATCTTCGTCCGGGCCGCATGCAGTTCGCGGGGCGAGCCATTCTGCTCACCCTGCGCATTGAGAATGCTTCCACGCCGGTCCAGGCAGAACTCTATCGCGGCGCCTCCCGTGTTGCCCAGGCGATGGCCAGCGGCAGCGGCGGCGTGATGAGCCTTTCGGCGGTGCGGTAAGACAGGCGATCCGCGCGGAGGGAAATCGGCCAACGGCGCGGCGATCCTAGTTGGCGCGGCTGAACGATGCGAGTTCCTTCGTCCCCGCATCCCGTCCGGTGGTGATTCGCAGCACGTACATTCCGACCGACGGGGCGTAGTAGAAGGTCCGGATCTGCCCCTCGCGGCTGCAGATCACGCGGTAGCAGTCGAATGCTCCCGCCGCTACTTCCACGCGCTCCTGTGCCGCGACACTGCAGGTCCATTCATTCACCCAGGCTCCATCGCCACTTGCGGCGCGATAGCGGATCGATTTGCCGACGGCAAGCGGGAACAGCTTGCCGAGTTCGCCGCTGAAGCGCTGGGTTCCAGTACCGAAACTGGCGGTACCCGACCATTTCTCCGTATTGAACATAGTTGACGTCCGGGTCGTCCAGGTGGCGCCGCTCCCGAGGCGCCAATCGGTGCGCTCGCCTCTCGCGGCAACCACGACCTCCGTTTGCCGGGAGCCACTCGGAAAGCGGAAGGTGAAGCTGTCGCCCGGCCGGAAGGTGGGTTGCGCGGCCGGCGGCATATAGGCTTCGAGCGGCCGCGAATCAAAAGTCGCGGCGGCCTCCCCTGCGGCGGTGGCCGGGGGCGCAGCGGCGGTGGGACCCAGCGCGTCGGCGACCTTGCGCTCGACCGTTCGCCAGCCATCCGCGCATCCGGCGAGCAGGGAAAGCATGAACAATCCCGTCAGAGGCGAACGCGTCCGCCAGCCGAAGGATCTGTTTGCAGCGCTCGCCATGCACGACCTCGGATGCACTTGTGGAGCTGAACGGAGTGCCAGCTCTTCCATGATCCTCCACTCTCCCGGTCAAGAAAATCCTAATCACGCCTGCTGCGCGACCTGCAGAACATGCTACCTAGAAGTCGACACGGATAGGATTGACCGGCGTCAATGCGGCAGGCTCTTCGCCCGGGCGATCTTCCATCGCGGAACCTCGAAAGGGCGAGCATGACGGACAAGGCTGATGGCACGGCGTGGTCGCGGCGACGCTGGGGACTGCCGCCCGCACTTCTCGTCGTTTTCTATCTCTTTCTCGCCCTGGCGCCGCTCGGGCTTACGACCCTGCTCGACCTGCCTCGACGCTCGCCGCGCGACGACCTTGCCTCCGGCCTGGCGTCGGTCGGCCTCGCAATGCTGCTCATGGAATTCGTCCTCTCCGGTCGGATCAGGCTGGTATCGGACCGCATC
>JAHCJQ010000096.1 GCA_026126215.1 Alphaproteobacteria bacterium | reverse complement strand
CGCGCCCAGGTGCCGTAATCCTGGTGCCACTGCCAGATCTCGCCATCGAAGGCGGCCTTGGCGTTGATCTTGTACTGGTGCATGTAGAGCCGCCCGCGCAGGAGCTGCTCGATGGGGCGGATCAGCCGCGGATGGCGCCCGAGCAGGCCATGGGCCTCGTTGTAGGTATGCGCCGCGAAGGCGGTGCGGGCGACGCCGGAGGTCTCGCGCCAGACTTCCTGGCGGTCGGTGGCGAAGATCGCCTTCGCCTCCTCTTTCAGCAGTTCGGCCTCCGGTCGCGAGAAGACGTCGGGAAAGAACAGCCAGCCCTCGCGGTCGAACTCGGCAATCTGTGCCTCGGTCAGTTGCATCGCATCCTCCCCCGTTCCGGCTCTGCCTGCGGCCGCCCGATCCTATCCCGTTGCCAGCGCCCCGTCACCCGAGGGTGAAGGCTTCGTGCACTGCGCTCTGCACCCCGCCGCCGACGATGGGGCCACCGCCCGCCACATGGATCGCATCGCCGATCAGGGCCGCGCCGAGGCCATGACGCGGCGTCGGCATGGGCGCGTACTGCTCCCAGCGGTCGGCGGCCGGATCGTAGCCCTCGTTCTGGCCGAAGACGCGATGCGTGCCCTCGCCGCCGATGACGAAGATGCGGCCGCGATAGAGCACCGCGCCATGGCCCGAGCGTGCCGTCGGCAGCGGGTTGCGGAAGGTCCAGGCATCCTTGTCCCCGTCATAAGTATGATGCAGGTTGGAATTGGTGTGGAAACTGTCCACCCGCCCGCCGATGACATGGATCAGCCCGCCCGCCACCACCGCGCCGACATGGTCGCGGCCGGTGGGCAGTGGCGCCCGTTCCTCCCAGCGGTCGCCCGCCGGATCGTAGGCCAGATGCCAGTCGACGGATTTCTTGCTGGCGAAGGTGTCGCCGATCGCGCCGGCGATGCCATGCAGCCGGCCGCCATAAGCGACGCAGGCGACCGAGCCGCAGGGGCGCGGCAACGGCCGGATGCGCCGCCAGTGATGATCGGCCGGCTCCCAGACGAAGCATTCGCCGTGCGGCTTGCGGTTCTGCTCGACGAAGCCGCCGATGGCGTAGAGTTTCCCCTCCAGCACGGCGACTCCGACGTGATTGGCGCCGAGCGGCAGCGCCGTCGCCTCGTGCCAGCGATCGCCCGCGGCGTCGTAATACTGGTGCCAGGGCCGGTCGACCCGCTGCTCGCCATAGCCGCCTACCAGATGCATTCGCCCGTCCATGCTCGCCGCCCAGGCCATCTCGCTGCGCGGCACCGGCATCGGCGCGCGGACGATCCAGCGTCCGGGGTTGGCGGCGCGCGGGGCCGGGCTGTCGAAAACCGCCTGGCTCGCCGCGATCTCGGGGCGCGGAATGCGTCCGGGCTCGCGCAGGCTCTCGTAAAGCGGGCCGTGCCCCTCGTGGCCGAAGCTCTGGGCATGGGCCCGCCCGGCGCCGAGAAGGATCATCGAGGCGGCAAGGAAATGGCGTCGGTTCATGCTGCGGTCTCCCCTGTATGGCGGGCCGGCCGGGCGGGCTGGCCAGATGCGATGTTAGGGGCTGGCGCGGCGAGTTTGAACGGCGACGGTGGCGCCGGCACCCAGGTCACGAAGATATGCGTTGATATCAACATAAAACCGCGCTAGGAGGCTTGGAACAAACAAGGGAGGCCGCAAATGAGCGCGATCGGCAAATTCGTCTGGTACGAACTGCTCACCACCGAGCGGGCAGCGGCGGAGAAATTCTACGGGCCGGTCATCGGCTGGCGTTTCGCGCCTTCGGGCATGCCCATGGACTACAGCTTCATCGAGGCGGCCGGCAAGGGCATCGGCGGCGTGATGTCCCAGGGCGCCGGCGCGCCGCCGCGCTGGAAGGGTGTCGTCGGCGTCGCCGACGTGGATGGCGCGGCGCAATGCGCCGAAGCGCTGGGTGGCCGCATCGTCGAGCCGCCGCAGGACATACCGGGCGGCTTCGGCCGGATCGCGACGCTCGCCGATCCGGGCGGCGCGGAATTCGCGGTCTATGCCAATCCGTCCGCGCCGGGGAGCATGGAGGCGGCGCAGCGTCCGGGTGCGCCCGGCTTCGGCGGCTGGCACGAACTCAACAGCGACGATCCGATGGGGGCCCTGGAATTCTATTCCGGCCTTTTCGGCTGGCGTCCGGACCAGGCGATCGAGATGGGCGAAATGGGCACCTATCAGATCTTCGCCATCGACGGCGCGCCCGCGGGTGGCATCATGAAGCGTCCGCCGCAGCTTCCCCTGGTCTGCTGGTTCTACTACTTCAACGTCGATGGCATCCGCGCCGCCATGCAGCGGGTGGCGGCAGCCGGCGGCAAGGTGGTGATGGGACCCCAGCAGGTGCCGGGCGGAAGCTGGATCCTGATCGGCCAGGATCCGCAGGGCGCCGCTTTCGCGCTGGTCAGCGGCGAGGAGTGACGGGTGCGCGCGCTGACTTGCCTTCAGGCGCGCCCGCGCGCCTCGTCGAGCACCTTGCGCACTTTCGCGGCCAGGTCCTCACGCCGGTAGGGCTTGGCCAGAAGGTGGATGCCGCGATCGAGCCGGCCGTGATGGACGATGGCGTTCTCCGTGTAGCCTGAGGTGAACAGCACTGGCATGCCGGGCCGCATCTGCCGCGCCCGGTCGGCCAGCTCCCTTCCGCTCAATCCGCCGGGCATGACGACATCCGTGAATAGCAGGTCGAAGCTGTCGCCACGTTCCAGCACTTCGAGGGCCGCCGCGCCGTTGCCGACCGCAACCACGACGTAGCCAAGGCTTTCAAGTTGCTGGTGCACATGCTCGCGCACCAATTCGTCGTCCTCCACCAGGAGGATGCGCTCATGGCCCTGTTGCTCGCTGCGCTCCGGCGGCCGTTCGGCGGCCGGTTCGGCATCGGCGTCGGCGCGTGGCAGGTAGAGACGGACCGTGGTGCCGTGGCCCGGCTCCGAATAGAGGCGCACATGGCCGCGCGACTGCTTGACGAAGCCATAGACCATACTGAGGCCGAGTCCGCTGCCGCCGTCGGCACCCTTGGTGCTGAAGAAGGGCTCGAAGGCGCGCTCGATGGTCGCGGCATCCATGCCGCTGCCGGTGTCGGAGACCGCCACCATCACGTACTGGCCCGGCTCCAACTCGGTCTGGCGCGCCGCATAGGCGGCGTCGATATGGGCGTTCGCCGTCTCGATGGTGAGCCGCCCGCCACCCGGCATGGCATCGCGTGCATTGAGGCAGAGATTGAGCAGGGCGTTCTCGAACTGGCCGGGATCGACCAGCGCGCGCCAGAGGCCCGCGCCGCGCACCAGTTCGATCTCCACATGCTCGCCGAGGGCGCGGCGCAGCAGCGGGTCCATCTCGGCGATGCGCTGGTTGAGATCGACCGCCCTCGGGTCGAGCGGCTGGCGGCGCGCGAAGGCGAGGAGCTGGGCGGTCAGTCCCGCGCCGCGCTCCGCCGCCTTGACGCTGAGTTCCGCCAGCGCCTTGAGCCGCGCTTCGCCGTCCAGCGCGCGGGCCAGCATCTCGGAATTGCCAAGGATGACGGTGAGCAGGTTGTTGAAATCGTGGGCGATGCCGCCGGTGAGCTGCCCGATCGCCTCGAGCCGCTGCGACTGGCGCAGCCTGCCATGCAGTTCGTCGATGGACCGGCGCTGTTCCTCGAGCGAGCCGGCCATGTCGTTGAGCACCTGCATCAGTTCGCCGAGTTCCCCGCCCGGATACGGCGGCGCGATGCGCGCGGCGAGATCGCCGGTGCCGAGACTGCGCGCCATGCCGGCGATGCGCGCGACCTGCCGGCGGATGCCGAGTTCGGCCAGCGTCCATACTCCGGCGAAGAGCAGTGCGGAGACGGCGGCGAGCACAGCCAGTTCCTGCAGCAGGCGGCGGTTCGCGGCGGCCACCAGTTCGGCCTTGGCCTGACCGACAAGGACATGAATGCCGATATCGTGCCGGTAGGAGGGCGCGGCACGGGCCCAGATCTTCTGTCCGCCGATCAGGCCCGGCACCTCGCCGACGCTAGCGCCCGAACTGCTCTCCGCGAACTGGAAGAGTTCCGAACCGCTGATCGAGGCCCCCGCCTTGACCGGGCCACGGTCCCTTGGCAGCCAGGCGAGCACCGTGCCCTGCCGGTCGAGCAGGAGCAGTTCCGCATGCGGGAACTTGCGCTGGTGGATCTCGAGAAATGCTTCGAGATTGAGCGAGGCGAGCAGCACGAAGCGGAGCTGTCCATCCTCGCGCCGGGCAGGATAGGCGATCTGCAGGACCGACAGCCCGGTCAGGCGGCCGAAAGCGGGCTGCAAGGTTACGTTGCCGAAGGAGACCAGGGCCTTTACGAAGTAATCGCGGTCGCGCAGGTCAAGCTCGCGCCCGGTTTGCAGCGAATCGCAGAACAGCCGCCCATCCGGATCGATGGTGAGGATGCCGGTATATTGCGCATATTCCTCCCGCACGTCGGAGAGGAAGCGCGAGCAGGCGGCGCGGTTGCCGCTCCCCAGTTCGCCGGCGCGCGCCAGCCCATAGAGGAGCTGCGAGGTACCCCGGATCTTTTCGTCGAGATCTTCCGCCACCGCCTCGGCGGCAGTGGCAAGGCTCTCGGTCGCGGCGGCAACGGAGTTCTCCCGCTCCAGCAGGAAGCGGAGGCCGCCGAGCAGGCCAGGGACCAGCGTCGCCAGGAGAACAAGGCCAAGAAGGCGGGTGCGGATGCTCATGTTCGATTAAGAGTATTGAACAACTTAAGGTATCCTGAAACCTCGCCCCGGCGCTACGGAACATTTTGGAATACCGACGATGTCCGGATGGCGAGACGGCAAGGAATTCCGAAGCTATAAACGCTGTAGTTGAAAATTCCGAAGCGGGATGTGCCGGAGAGGGCGGGGGTTTGCATCGGCCTGGTCGAGTTGCCGTGCGGCAATGTCTCAGCCCTTGAAGCAGTGCTGCCTGTGCCACCCCAGGAATTGCGGGTGCGGCCGGTCCGCGAGGCGTCGTGGCGGCGTGGCGCGACCATCGCTGTTGATGAATGCGCGGACCCTGTCGGTGTCGTTGACCTGGCGGGAGACGAGAATCTCGAGATCGTCGGAGAGGCCGAGAAGGCCGCGGTCGAACATCCAGTGGACGGTTCCGGAGAGGGCTATTCCGTTATGCACGATGTCGGGGCCGTTATGCTCGACGGGGACGATGTGCGCGGCGTTTACCTCCGCGCGCCCGCCGCCATTGATGAATTTGAGCCCGGTTATCGCGCAACGCTCGTCGTAGGCGTGAAGGATCCGGTTGCGGAAGATGCGCTCGCGCATCGGGCGCGACGTCAGATGCTGAATGCGCTCCCTCGGATCGCCGAAATCGAACGGTGCCGGCCCCTCCGCCAATCCCGGTGGCCGCGGCGGCTCGTCCAGGCGCGCCGGCACCGTCTCCACATCGCCGATGCCACGGGCGAGTATGCGGTCGAAGTCCTGTGGGGAGATCGGCCGCACGGCTGCCTGTGCCCGCCCGGAAAGTCTCCCGCGATCGTTCAGCAATCCACGCTCCAGCAGGCCATCCGTGCCGTTGAAAGGAACCGGCAGAACGAAATCGAGATAAGAGCCGGGCTCGATCAGCGCCAGATGCATGCCGGGCGCCTTGGGATCGGCAATGACCTGCCGGACCCGCGCAATGCCGAAATAGCCGCGAGAGCGAGACACCTTCGAGGGTTCGAGATAGACGATCCAGTCGCCGACGCAGCCGCTCGCGCGTTGCAGATACTGGCCGGGAAACTGGTACTGCTCGGCCGGACTGTCGTCGTAGATCGAATCCGGGCGATGCACGAAGACGCAGTGGCTCATGCGGCAAAGCTATCGTGCGAGAGGCGACTTGCCCACTGCAAGTTGGCGGCGCGGCCGCTATCTCCGATAACTTCGTACGAGGGTCCTGGCGGCGGCGGCGGCGGCGCGCGAATATCCTCGATCGCCATGCACGAGGATCAGCGATATGGCGCCTTCCGAGAGCAGCCAGACCGCGCGGGCGAGGTCCCTTGCCTGGGAGATGCCGGAGCCCGCCAGGAGCTCCGCGAGGCAGGCCTCCAGTTGCGCCTTGTGTCGGCGCGCGATGACCCGCGCCGGGTGGCCGGGAAGATCGGCCAGTTCTATGACAAGCCGCGTGAATCCCGAGCCGGCCCAGCGCGGCCGGTCCGCCCAGACGGCAAGCTCGCGGAACATGCCCTCAACGATCGCCTCGGGGGATCCGGCGAGCTTGTCGCCGAACGAGCGGAAGGCCTGCAGGGCCAGTTCGTGCTGGGCTTCGAGCACGCTGGACAGAAGCTGGTCCTTGCTGGGGAAATGATGATAGAGCGTGCGCTTCGTCAGCCGTGCGGCGGCGGCGATCTCGTCCATGCTGACCCGGCCGAAGCCCTGCCGGCGAAACAGCCCGTAGGCCGCTTCGAGAATGCGCCTGCGGGTCGCGGCCGCGGATCGCGGCATGGGATAAGGGCCTCCCAAAGTATACTCACTAGTGAATTTACATCGCCTTGCAGCGGCGGAACAGTGAGACCTGCCACACATCGCGAGGTCACGCCGTGTCACATCCATCGCTCACCTTCCGAGATCTTGCCGCCCGGCCGGTTGTCCTCAGGCTCAGACGTCCGGTGAAGGCCCGCATCGCCACCATGACCGAGTGGCCGCTCGTGCTCATCGACCTGCTGACCGAGGAGGGGATCGTCGGTCGGAGCTATCTCGAGCCATATCTTGTGAAGTCGATGCGCTACATCCTGCCTGCGCTGCAGGATCTTGGCACCCTTCTCAAGGGGCGGCGCGTGGCGCCGGTCGAACTGTTCGGCGAGGCGCGCCGGTCCCTGCATTTCGTCGGCTACGAGGGCCTGTCGCTGATCGCCGCCTCCGGGCTCGACATGGCGGCATGGGACGCCCTGGCGAAGGCGGCGGGCCAGCCGCTTTGCGTCCTGCTGGGCGGCATGCCCGGCCCGGTCAGGTGCTACAACAGCAACGGACTATGGCTGAACGAGCCGATGGCCGTTGCCGAGGAGGCGCTGGCGCTCCGCGCGGAGGGCGACTTCAGCGCGCTCAAGCTTAGGCTCGGTCGCGCGCGGGCATGCGAGGATCTTGCCACGGTGCAGGCCGTTCGCGAGGCGGTTGGCGCGGACACCGAACTGATGGTGGACTTCAACCAGGGTCTCGATCTGGCGGAAGCGCTCCATCGCTGTCACATGCTCGATGATCTTGGACTGGCCTGGATCGAGGAACCGATCGTCTATGACGATCTCGATGGCCATGCCCGACTCGCGCGCGAACTGAAGACACCGATTCAGCTCGGCGAGAACTTCTATGGCCCGCGCGCGATGCACAGGGCGTTGCAGAAGGAAGCCTGCGATCTGGTGATGCCCGACTTCATGCGCATCGGCGGCGTGACCGGCTGGATCAGGGCGGCGGCCATGGCGGGCGCCGCCGGCATCCCGGTCTCGACGCATCTTTATCCGGAAGTCGCCGCGCACGTGATGCGCGTGACAGAGACTGCGCACTGGCTGGAATGGCAGGACTGGGCCGCGCCCATTCTCCGGACGCCCTACCGGGTCGCCGATGGCATGCTGCATATTCCCGACATCGCCGGCACCGGCCTCGAATGGGACGAGGATGCCGTCAGGCATCATCTTGCGAGCTGACGGCGGGACGCCAGCCCGGAGACTACCGGATGTCGTGGCCGACCGTCTTGCGGTCGGCGCGCGACCCGCTGGCCGGCGGGCCGCTCTCCCGCCGGGAGCGGCCGGCCGGATGCGGACCCCGACGCGCGATCACTTGACCCGAGTGAGGAGTTCGTCGCCGCCGACCAGGCGGCGCCCATCCCGACTCAGCACCCTGGAGCGTCCGTCCAAAGTGACGACGACGCGCCCGTCCTCCGACTCATAGACGCGCCCGCGCATCGCGTCCGCTTCCGCCTTGTTCACGGCCGCGAGGATGACGGCGCGTCCTGCGCTCAAATCGACGTCAACCGGTCGAGGGCGGCCTGCAGCCGGGGAGAAGCAAAGTCGATGAAGGCGCGGATCTTGGGCGCGACCAGCCGCGCGTGCGGGTAGATAAGGTGCACCGGTTGCGGCGGCAGCGTGAAGCGGTCGAGCACGGGTACGAGCGTTCCGTCGCGGATCCGTTCGCTCACCATATAGGACAGCGCGATCGTGATACCGTGCCCCATCTCGGCGGCCTGGATGGCGCCGGCCGCGTCGTTGATCTCCAGGACCGGATGCAGGTTCACGCTGCCCGTCTTCTGTCCGTTCAGGAAGCGCCATTCGCGGTTCGGCATCAGGCCCGTGAAGGCGATGACCGAATGGCCTCGCAGGTCCGAAGGCGATGCGGGCGTCCCGCGCCGGGCGAGGTAGTCCGGGCTCGCGACGAGGATGCGATGCACCTCGCCGATCCGCTTCGCGATCAGGTTCGAATCCGGCAGCTGCCCGATGCGCACGGCGACGTCGATCCCTTCCTCGACAAGGTTCGCGACCCGATCGAGCAGGAGAAGGGATGCGCTCACGCGCGGATATTCGCGAAGGAAGTCGCAGACGACCGGCGCCAGCGCGGTGCGGCCAAAGGTCACCGATGCCGTGATGGCGAGGTGACCCTGCGGCAGCGCGGTTTCGCCGACAGCCTCTTTCTCTGCCGCATCGAGATCGGCCAGGACGCGCCGCGCGTTTGCAAGAAAGCGCTGCCCCACATCGGTGATGGTCAGGCTCCGCGTGGTGCGGTTGAAGACGCGCGCGCCGAGCCGGTTCTCGAGCGCCGATATGGCCCGCGTCACCGCCGGGGGCGACAGGCGCAGTCGCGCCCCGGCCCTGGCGAAACTGCCGGCCTCCGCCGCCGCGACAAAGACCTCGATCTCGTGCAGCCGATCCATTGATTATTCCTCTGAACGGAATAAAGTGTTCCATGTATCATATATTCTTTCAAACGGCATGATGAGCCAGATTGACGAGGAGCGCGGCCACGGGGGCCCCGCACCAGGATTGGGGAAGGATCAGATCTCATGGCTCGTATTTCCGTTATCGATCCGAATACCGCCAGCGGCGAGACCCGGCAGTTGCTGGACGCCGTGCAGAACGGTCTCGGCATGGTTCCGAACTTCATCCGCGTGCTGGCGAATTCGCCGGCCGCGCTCTCTGCCTTCCTCGGCCTCCATGGCATCGCCGGGGCGGGCGCGCTCGACCCGAAAACGCGCGAGCGCATCGCGCTCGCCGTGGCGGAGCAGAATGCCTGCCAGTATTGCGTATCCGCCCATACGGCGATCGGCCGCAAGGTCGGCCTGGACAATCAGGAGATGCTGGCCAACCGCTCGGGCCGGTCCGCGGATGCGAAGGCGGAGGCCGCGCTGACATTCGCGCGCGCGCTTGTCGAGCATACCGGCGAGGTGACCAGGGGCGAGTTCGACGCGGTCCGCGCGGCCGGCCACTCCGACGGCGAGATCGTCGAGATCATCACCCATGTGGCGATGAACATCTTCACCAACCTGATCGGCAAGGCGACCCAGGTGGAGATCGACTTCCCCAGGATCGATCTGACGAAGGCCGCCTGAGGGAGGCCCCGGACCGTCGCCTTGCAGCAATTCGGGAGAGTGCCATGCCGCATCGATTCGCCGAGATTGCCTTTACGCCGACCGTGAAGAAGGTGCAGGAAGAGCTGGGAAGCCGGTCCAACTATGCCCGGATGGAAGAGGTGCCGGAGCCGGTGAACCAACGGCTCACGGAAGCGGAGGCCGGGTTCATCGCGGCGCGGAACTCGCTCTACATGGCCACGGTCGGCGAGACGGGCTGGCCCTACATCCAGCATCGCGGCGGGCCGGCCGGCTTCGTGCGCGTGCTCGACGGGCGCACGATCGGCTTCGCCGATTTCCGCGGCAACCGTCAGTATGTCAGCGTCGGCAACCTGATGACGGACGAGCGGGTGTCGCTGTTCTTCATGGACTATGCGAACCGGCGGAGGCTGAAGCTCTTCGGGCGCGCCCGCATCGTCGGGCTCGAGGACCGGGAAACCCTCTCGCGCCTCGAACTGCCCGACTACCGCGCCCGTGTTGAACGCGGCTTCCTGATCACGGTCGAGGCTTTCGACTGGAACTGCCCCCAGCACATCGCCGCGCGCTTTGCGCCCGAGGAGGTGCGGGCCATGACGCAGCCGCTCCTCTCCCGGATCGCCGAACTCGAAGCCGAGCTGGCGCGGTGTCGGGAAGCAGGGGCGGCGGGCAAGGATCGGTAATGCGGCGCAGGGCGCGCCGCCCCGGAGAGATCGCCGCAACAGGCCCCGGCACCGCGCGCGCAAATGCGCC
>JAHCJQ010000095.1 GCA_026126215.1 Alphaproteobacteria bacterium | reverse complement strand
TGGCATCCTCCGCGCCGCTGCCGCCGAGCGTGATCTGGTAGAACTCCTCGCCGTTCTTGTCCACGCCGAGCAGGCCGATATGCCCGACATGGTGATGGCCGCAGGCGTTGATGCAGCCGGATATGTTGAGTTTGAGTTCGCCGATGTCATGCGCCTGCTTGAGGTCGGCGAAGCGCCGCGCG
Source organism: Alphaproteobacteria bacterium (assembly GCA_026126215.1). GTDB lineage: Bacteria > Pseudomonadota > Alphaproteobacteria > Ferrovibrionales > Ferrovibrionaceae > JAHCJQ01. Next base: position 10,393 of record JAHCJQ010000095.1, on the reverse strand, counting down.
ATGCGCTGCGCCACCGGAATCGAGCGTGCATTGGCCAGGCTGCAATAGTCGAGACCGGGGCAGGCGATGATGTCGCTTACCAGGTTGAGATTGGCATCCGCGAGATCGAGCGCTATCAGGCCTTGCCAGAGCGCATGCAGATCGCGCATGCGCACGTGGGGCAGGACCAGGTTCTGCTCGTGTGCCACCCTTACCTCGCCACGGCTGTAGCGCTCTGCCAGGTCCGCGATGCCCTCCATCTGCGTCGCGCTGGCATCGCCCGGTATGGCCCCCGGTTTCTTCAACGAGATATTGGCGATGGCGTGGCCGGGCGCGCGGTGCGCCACCACATTGGCCCGTACCCAGAGATCGAAATTCGCATCGGCGAGCCGGTCGGCCGCCAGCGCCGCCGCATCGCCCTCCGCCGGCTCATACTCCGGCGGGGCGAAATGCGCGGCGATCGCCGCGATGGTGGCCTGCGGCAGGCGCAGCGCGCCATGGCGGATCTCTCGCCACTCTGCCTCCACTTCCGCCGCGAAGGCCGCCGCGCCGATCTCGTGCACGAGGATCTTGATCCGCGACTTGTAGAGATTGTCGCGCCGGCCATAGCGGTTGTAGACGCGCATGATGGCTTCGAGATAGCTGAGCAGGTCTTGCTTCGGCAGGAAGTCGCGGATGGTCTTGCCAACCATCGGCGTGCGGCCGAGACCGCCGCCCACGATCACCTCGAAGCCTATCGCCCCGCCCGCCGCCCGGCGCATGGCAAGCCCGATATCGTGCACCTTCACCGCCGCGCGGTCCACCGGCGCGCCGGTAAGCGCGATCTTGAACTTGCGCGGCAGGAAGGAGAATTCCGGATGCAGGGTCGACCACTGGCGGATGATCTCGCACCAGATCCGCGCATCCTCGATCTCGTCCGCGGCGACGCCGGCATACTGGTCGGCGGTGACATTGCGGATGCAGTTGCCGCTGGTCTGGATGCCGTGCATTCCGACCTCCGCCAGCGCCGCCATGATGTCGGGCGCATCCTCGAGGCGGATCCAGTTGAACTGGATGTTCTGGCGCGTGGTGAAATGGCCGTAGCCGCGATCGTAGCGCCTTGCCACCGCGCCCAGGCGCCGGAGTTGCGCTGATGACAAGGTGCCATATGGGATCGCCACCCGCAGCATGTAGGCGTGAAGTTGCAGGTAGAGGCCGTTCATCAGCCGCAGCGGCTTGAACTCATCCTCCGGTATCTCGCCGCGCAGGCGTCGCGCCACCTGGGAGCGGAACTGACCGACACGCTCGGCCAGGAAGGCATGATCGAACTCGTCATAGCGGTACATCAGTGGTTCTCCTCGCCGCCCGGCGGCTGCAGGGCGAATTCGACGCTCGGCCCGAAGGCGCGGATGCGCTCGCGCAGACTGGCCGGCTGAAGCCGCCCATCGACGCGCGCGACCTCGATCAGGGCGACGCCGACGACCATGGCGCGGTCCATGTCGCGCTCGGCCGCCGCCAGCAGCTCGGCGGCGAGATCCTCCTCCACCGCGACCGCATCGGCGAAGCGTGCGCTCCAGCCCCCCGTGCGGTCCCGATAAACCACCGCACCGTCGCCCAGGCGGTTGGCCGTCGCCGCTTTCAGGTTTGGCGCGCTCACCACGCCGCGGTCCAGAGCAGGCTGGCCGGTGCCCAGTCACGCGCCAGGCGGACCACGTCGCCAATGACCAGCAGGGCCGGCCCTTCGCCGGGCAGGCCCGCCGCCAGGTCGGCCAGATCGGATAGAAGTCCCGTCGCCACCGTCTGGTCCGGCCGGGTCGCGTTGCGGACCACCGCCACCGCCGTTGCGGAGGACAGGCCGCCGGCGATCAGCCGCTCGGCGATGCGCGCCGCATGCCGCCTTCCCATATAGACGACGATGGTCTGGCCGGAGCGGGCAAGCCCCTCCCAGTCCGCGCCAGCCTCGCCGTCCTTGTCATGCCCGGTGACGAGGGCGACGCCCGATGCGAAATGGCGATGGGTGAGCGGCAACCCGGTCGCGGCCGCGGCGCCGAGAGCAGCGGTGATCCCCGGCACGATGACGGGCTCGAAACCATGCCGGCGCGCATGTTCCACTTCCTCGCCGCCGCGGCCGAAGATGAAGGGATCGCCGCCCTTGAGGCGCAGCACCCGCCGCCCGCGCCGCGCCTCGCGCACCAGCAGGGCGTTGATCTCCTCCTGGGTCATGCCGGAGCGGCCGGCCTGCTTGCCCACGTGAATGCGCTCGGCGTCGCGGCGCACGCGCGCCAGCACCTCCCGGCTCACCAGTTCGTCATGGAGCACCACATCGGCGCTCTGCATGAGCTGCAGCGCCCGCAAGGTCAGCAGGTCCGGATCGCCCGGCCCGGCGCCGACGATCATGATCGTGCCGCCTTCCGCCGGGCGCAGCTCGCCGCGATTGAGCAGCGGCAGCATCCGCTCGCGCGCCGCCCGCTGGTCGCCCGAGAGCACCGCCTCGGCCACCGGGCCGTCGAAAAAGCGTTCCCAGAAGCGCCGGCGCTGCCCGAAATCCGGCAGCACTGCCCGCACCGCGTCGCGGAACTGTCCGGCGAAGCTCGCCAGTTCGCCGAGCCGGGCCGGCAGCAGCGCCTCGATTCGCTCCCGCAGACGGCGCGCCAGGACCGGGGCGCTGCCGCCGGTCGAGATGCCGATCACGATCTCACCGCGCTCGACGATCGCCGGCATGATGAAACTCGACAGGTCCGGCCGGTCGACCACGTTGACGGGAATCCGGGCAGCGCGCGCAGCAACCGAAACCGCCTGGACCTCGCTGCCGCCATCTTCCGTGGCGATGACCAGCGTCGCCTCGCGCACATCCTCCGGCGCAAACTCTCGCATGACGAGGCGAAGCTGGCCCTCTCCGGCCAGATCAAGGATTGCCGGCACTGGCGTCCGGGCGATCACGCTCACCGGCGCGCCAGCGGCCAGCAGCAGCTCGATCTTGTTCAGTGCCGCCCCGTCGCCACCTACCACCAGCACGTCGGCCAGACGCAGGTCCATATGAAGCGGGAAATACTGCATGGGCTCTCTCCTCGCGCGATGCCGGCGATCACCGGTGCCACAGACGCTATTTCACAGACAAGCGCGAGGTCAATTCATAATAACACATAATTTTGCATGTTATTATTTATTTACAATAACGTAGTGTTATTACGCCAATTGCCGTCTTGCTTCCATCGCTCCGATCATTCCTGCATGCGCGCCATGCTGTTGCGCCAGAGCGGCGCCCCCCTGGAGGCGGCGGAAATTCCGCAGCCCCGTCCCGGTCCCGGACAGGTTCTGGTCAGGGTCAGTGCCTGCGCCGTCTGCCGCACCGACCTGCACGTGGTGGATGGCGAGCTGGCCAGGCCGAAGCTGCCCCTGGTGCCGGGGCATGAAATCGTCGGCCGCGTTCTGGAAGCCGGCGCCGGGGCAAAGCGTTTCGCGCCGGGGACGCGGGTTGGCATACCCTGGCTCGGCTGGACCTGCGGCGATTGCGAGTTCTGCCGGTCGGGGCGGGAGAATCTGTGTCCCGAGGCGCGCTTCACCGGCTATCAGATCGATGGCGGCTATGGCGAGTTCGCGGTGGCGGACGAGCGCTTCTGCTTCGCCCTGCCGGACGAAATCGACGATGTCCATGCGGCGCCGCTGCTCTGCGCCGGGCTGATCGGCTACCGCGCCCTGGTCAAGGCAGGCTCCGGGCAGCATCTTGGTCTCTACGGCTTTGGCGCCGCCGCCCATATCGTCATCCAGATTGCGCGCTGGCAGGGCTGGCAGGTGCATGCCTTCACCCGGCCGGGCGATGCCAAGGCGCAGGGTTTCGCCCGCCAGCTCGGCGCGATCTGGGCCGGCGCGTCGGATCAGCCTCCGCCGGTGCCGCTCGATGCCGCGATCGTATTCGCGCCCGTGGGTAGCCTGGTCCCGGCGGCGCTGCGCGCGCTGAGCCCGGGCGGCCGGGTGGTCTGCGCCGGCATCCATATGAGCGACATCCCGGCCTTTCCCTACGAACTGCTCTGGCGCGAACGCGAGATCGTCTCGGTCGCCAACCTCACGCGGCGCGATGGCGAGGAATTCTTCGCGATCGCACCCCGGGTCCCGGTGCGGACCCATGTCGAGACCTTCCCCCTCGCGCAGGCCAACGAGGCACTCAAGCGGCTGCGCGAAGGGCGGTTGACGGGTGCCGCCGTGCTTCTGCCCGAAAACTAGAGCCGTTCACCGCGGGATGGTATCGTTCTGACGTGGCGGAATTGGGGTGTGCTGGTCAGTCGGCGCAGGTCGTAGCGGGGCTACGGCCAAGCCGACTGACGCTGTCCATCGGCGCAATTCCGCCCGTCCCGGCGGGCTGGCCGGCGGCGGGCGCCCGCTTTGTCGCGCCACTTCGCGCGGCTCGCCGCGCCGCCGGCCAACAGAACTGTTTCCATCCCGCGGTGAAAGGCTCTAGCGGCGGCTGTGCGCCCGGCGCTTTTCGACCAGGCGGAAGATCAGCTTCTCGAACTCCACCAGCAGGAAGACGCCGATGGCGCCAACGCCGATCCAGCCCCAATGCCAGAGATCGAGCGGCCTTGTATGGAACAGGAGCTGGAAGGCCGGGAGATAGGTGAAAGCGAGCTGGGCGACCAGGATCAGGAAGATGGCCATCCAGACCGCGCGGCTGCCGAACAGGCCGCGCCATGTCAGGGATGGCGCCAGCAGGAACCGGCAGTTCAGCAGATAGAGGATCTCGCCGGCGACGAGCGCGTTGACCGCCACGGTGCGCGCCTCCTCCAGCGCCCGCCCCTCCGCCATCTCGCGGGCGAAGAATCCGAACGAGACGGCAAAGAGCAGCAGCGATACGAACAGCGTCCGCCAGATCAGGAAGGGGGTCATGATGGGCAGCTCAGGCGGCCGCGGCGGCCGGCGCATGATGTTGGGCTCCGCCGGCTCGAAGGCAAGCGCCAGGCCGAGCGTGATGGCAGTGACCATGTTGACCCAGAGAATCTGCACCGGGGTTATGGGCAAGGCGAAGCCGAACAGGATCGCCGCCATCACCACCATCGCCTGTCCACCATTGGTCGGCAGGATCAGCAGCAGGCTTTTGCGCAGGTTGTCGTAGACCGCCCTTCCGCCGCGCACGGCGGCGACGATGGTGGCGAAATTATCGTCGGTCAGCACCATGTCGGCGGCCTCCTTCGCCGCCTCCGTGCCCTTGCGCCCCATCGCAATGCCGATATCGGCCCGCTTCAGTGCCGGCGCATCGTTCACGCCATCGCCGGTCATGCCGACCACCTGGCCGTCCGCCTGCAGGGCCTGCACCAGCCGCAGCTTATGCTCGGGCGTGGTGCGGGCGAAGATCTCGCTGGCGCGCGCCGCTTCGCGGAACTCCTCGTCGCTCATGCGGTCCAGATCGGTCCCGGTCACCGCCAGGCCGTTGCCGCCGAGACCGAAGCGCCGGCCGATGGCGATGGCGGTCGCCGCATGATCGCCGGTGATCATCTTCACCGCGATGCCGGCCGCCCGGCAGGTGGCGACCGCCGAAACCGCCTCCTCGCGCGGCGGATCCATGAAGCCGACCAGCGCGACCATCGTGCCGTGGCCGCCAGCCAGATCCTCGGGCCGCAGCCGCGCAAGGGTCTCCGGCCAGTCGAACCGGGCCAGCGCCAGCACGCGCTGCCCCTCCGCCGCCAGCGCATCGATGCGCGCATGCCAGGCGACCCGGTCGACCGGGCGCTTCCTGCCGTCGCCGGCCGCAAGCTCCTGGCCGCACATTTCGAGCACGCGTTCCGGCGCGCCCTTGACCAGGGCGAAGCAGCCGCCCGCCGGCGCGGCATGCAAGGTCGCCATGAACTTGTGGTCGGACTCGAAAGGGATCGAATCGATTCGCGCGCAGCCATGGCGCAGATGCTCGATATCGATACCAGCCTCGGCCGCGGCATGAAGCAGCGCCCCATCCGTCGCGTTGCCGGAGACCTGCCGCCCATCGCCGGCCAGCACGCCATCGTTGCAAAGCGCGAAATCGCCCAGCGCATCAAGTATGCGCTGCCCGGCCGTCCGGCCGCGCGAGAGTGCCGCGCGTTCGATGCTTGCCCCCGCCATCACCACGCTCTCCACCCGCTGCTCGTTGCGGGTAAGCGTGCCGGTCTTGTCGGAACAGATGACCGTGACCGCGCCCAAGGTCTCGACTGCCGGCAACTGCCGCACGATGGCGTGCCGGCGCGCCATGCGCGAGACGCCGAGCGCCAGCGTGATAGTCAGAACGGCCGGTAAGCCTTCGGGAATCGCGGCCACCGCCAGGCCGACCGCCGCCATGAAGGTGTCGGCAAGCGCCATGTCTCGCAGGAAGACGCCGATCGCGAAAGTCGTGACGGCAAGGGCGACGATGGCCGCCGTCAACCAGCGGGCGAAATCGCCGATCTGGCGCAGCAGCGGCGTCGCCAGGCGATCGACCTTCTCCAGCATGGCGCCGACACGGCCGATCTCGGTGCGCGTGCCGGTGGCCACCACCACGCCCTCGCCCTTGCCCTGCTGCACCAGGGTGCCGGCATAGGCCATGGAGCGGCGGTCCGGTAGCGGCGCCTGCGCCGGCTGGATGTCGGAGGTCTTTTCGACAGCCGCCGATTCGCCGGTCAGGGCGGACTCGTCCAGATGCAGGTTGCGCACCTCGAGCAGGCGCAGATCGCCCGGCACCCGGTCGCCAGATTGCAGCAGGACGATGTCGCCAGGCACCAGTTCGTCGGCGGGAATGATATGGCGCCGCCCGGCGCGGATCACGCGAGCCTCCGGCGCCAGCATGCGCTCGATTGCGGCAAGCGCCGCCTCCGCGCGGCTTTCCTGCACGAAGCCGATCAGCGCATTGATCACCACCACGCCCAGGATGACGCCGGCATCCACCCATTGCCCAAGACCGGCGGAGACGATCGCGGCGGCCACCAGCACGTAAATCAGCACACTGTCGAACTGGCGCAGGAAACGCAGCAGCGGCCCGGCGCGCCGGGCCGGCGGCAGGCGGTTGGGGCCATGCTTCGCACGCTGCGCCGCGACGCCTGCATCATCCAGCCCGGCACGGTCGCCGCCGAGCACCCGGATCACCTTCTCCGCCGCCTCCGCGTGCCAGTCCGGATCGGTCTCGGTCACGCGCTCACGAACTTGCGATTGTTGCGTCATGACCTGCCCATTCTATGATCGACGCCCCGCGCCCGCCTGCGGCGCATAGGTTTCAGCGGAACCGACCGGCATGGGCTACAAGCTATTTTACTATCCCGGCAACGCCAACCTCGCACCCCATTTCGTGCTGGAGGAACTGGGCCTCCCTTACGAACTTTCCCTGGTGGACCGGACCCGCAACCAGCAGAAGGACCCGGACTATCTGCGGCTCAATCCGAACGGTCGCATTCCGACCCTGGTGGATGGCGAACAGGTTCTCTATGAGGCGGCGGCGATCTGCCTCCATCTGGCCGATCGCCATCCGCAAGCCGGCCTGCTGCCCGATCCCGGCACGCGCGAACGGGGGGAGCTTTACAAGTGGCTGATGTACTTCACCAACACGGTGCAGGCGGAAGCCATGATCTATTTCTACCCGGAAGCGCGCTCTGCCGACGAAAGCCACTGGCCGGCGATCAAGCGCCGGGCGGAGGAGCGGCTCGGCGGCTGGTTCGACAATGTGGAAGCGCATCTGGCCGCGGGTGGCCCTTACGTCCTCGGCGCGAGCTACAGCATCGCAGACTGCTTCCTGTTCATGCTTGGCCGCTGGGGTCGTGGCTTGCAGCGCCCGCCGCGGGCGCTACCGGCTTTCGGCCGCTTCCTGAACCTGGTAGGCGAACGGCCGGCCATCCGCCGCGCCCTCGAGCAGGAAGGTTTGACGCAGCCCTATTTCTGATTGCGCCGATCCCTACGGTTCCGGTCCTGCTTGCCGGCCGCGGCAGGCGTTCAGCCGGCTTCGCGCACCTGCGGCCGCAACCAGTCGACGAACCAGGAGCTGCGACGGCGGACCGGCTCCGGCCGTTCGAGCCGCGCATCGTGCAGGTGGTACTGCCCCTCGCCGCATTTCACCACGCTGACGCTCCGCTCGTGACCGAGGATGTCGGCGATTTCGCCGAGCCGGTCGGCGATGACCGAGGCATCCATGTCGGGGAAAAGCTGCTGCTGATAGGCCGTGCTGCGCCGCTCGAACCGGTAGCGGGGGCCGGGCCGCCAGAGCGCGCGGTCGCCCGGCAGGATGTCCGGCGCGGCGAGGCCGAGACGCCTTCCCGCCGCGATGGCGATCCGCTCCGATGCGAAGGCGCCTTCCTGCGCAGCAAAGAAGCGGTGGAACGTCTCGTGCATTGCCTGCGGGTAGGCGAGTGCGGGCGCGCCATCCAGGGCCAGCACGCGCCGGAGCAAGCTGACCACGTCCTCGTTGCTGCGCGCGGCATGGTTCAGGCTGTTGGACAGGAAATAGGAGAGCCGCGGCGAGTCCAGGGTCTGGTAGGTGATGGAAGGCTTGCCAAGGGCGAATGCCTCCGTGCCGGTGGTGCAGCTCGTATGCACCAGAGCTTCGGAGGCGAGAATCCACGGCGCCGCCGAGCCGGAGGCGGCGAGAATGGCGCGCGGGTTGCCGGCGAGCGCCGCTGCATAGGTCTCCGTCTTCTCGGTCGGATGCGGCCGCAGCACGATACGATGATCAGGGAAGGCATCGGCGAGAATGGGGATCAGTGCCATGCAGGCGGCGAGATTGCGCGACTCGAAGTCGCGGATGTAGTCGATGAAGGCCCGGTCCTTGGCCAGGGAGAGGTCGATCTTACCGTGGCGCTCGAGCGTGCGGATCACTTCCTCGGGCGTACTCTTGGCCGAGTTCATCAGGCCGATATTGGTGTTGATGAGAATGAATCGCCCATGCTCGCGGCGGATCGCCGCCGCCTCGGCCTCGTAGAAGGCACGCAGCTCCGGTCGCAGCAGGTCCCAGCGCGGATTGCCGGTGATCTCGTACTTGGCCTGGTATTCGGGAAACTTGCGCATCAGCGCCGCCTGGTGCACGCCGCCCAGGCAGAACGTCACGTCGCAGGCCTCCAGCGCCTTGCGCGAGACCCAGCGCAGATCGCCGCAATCCTCGCCCAGCCCCGGCATTTCCTCGTCGATGGCGGCAATGCGATTGCCATGGGCCCGGGCGATCTCCATGTGCCGCGAATCGCCCGGCGTCAGGGTCTTGAAGATCCAGAGACCAGGCGGCAGGGCGGCAATGTTCGCCTGCATCAGCCATTTCTGGCCGAACAGCACCTCCATGCCGAGACGAAGCGCGAAATGGGCGATCAGCAGCTTCGAGTCGAGTTCGCGGGCCGCGATTTCGATCGGCAGATACAGGAACGCCGGACGCCGGCGCGACGCGCCGAAGGCTGACACGACAGGGTTCATGTTTCCGTTCGGTTTCAGGCGGCGACCTTCTGGACCAGTTCGAGGGCGTCGTGGCGCACGTGATTGCGCCGCATTTCCTCGCGGATCTCCTGCTCGGTCACGATGCCGCCATCCAGGCATTCGCGCAGCAGGGTGAAGAAGAAACGCTCCTGGCGCGGATCGGGATGCGGCTTGTAGCGTCCGCCGGCGGTCGGACCAAACAGGCTCTGCCTGGCATAGGCGAGCCACTGCGCCGGATGGAATCCGGTCGGTTTCTGGCGGATCGAGAAATCGGCCGGAAGTCCGGTCTTCCATGGCTGGGTGCGCCGGCGCGTATTGTGCAGCAGGCGGGTCGCGGGCGTCATGCGGTCGAAATCGTTCCATTCCGGACCGAAAATGCCGACCGTCTCGTCCGGCTCATATTCGAGCTTGATCCACTTCAGGTAATCACGCCGGAATTCGAACAGCTCGGCGAACTGCTCTTCGACTCGCCAGTGCGTGAGCTTCGCACAGTCCAGCAGCATCACCGACGAGGCACGGTAATCGGGGAGATCCTTGTAGCCCGGACGGATGCGGCACATCAGCGCGCGGCCCTGCATGTCGCGATCAAACAGCTCGCATATGTCGCCGACAGCAAAGATGTCCGGATCGATCACCACCGCCCTTCCCTGATAGCCCATCAGCTCGGGCGGGCAGAAACGCAGCGGCGTGAAACTCTGCAGATCGTCCATGCGCCAGACCCGGTGCTCCAGCCCGCGCAGGAATTCCTGGCCCTCGCGCGCGGCAAGAAACGGGAAGTCATCGACATGCATGATCCGCACGTCGAAGGCATCGGGACTCGCCGAATTGCGTTTCAGCGAATGCGCGGCCACTTTCGCGCCGATGATCTGCTGCGCGTTGGTCTGGATGAAGACGGTGTTCTTCGGAGGCATGGTTCCATCCGCCTGCTGGCGGCGCTGCGCCCTGTGGCACGTTGTCCGCCGCACGCCTTAGGGATACAATCAGAGCCGGTTACTGGCAACCCCGTGGTTGCCAGCGGACCACACGGATATCACAGGATAAATAGCTGAATCGGACT
>JAHCJQ010000094.1 GCA_026126215.1 Alphaproteobacteria bacterium | reverse complement strand
CCGGCATCGAGGTTGTTGGCGAGGCAGGGACCATCCAGGCTGGCGCAGATGCGGCGCATGTCGGCTTCCGTCTCCGGCGCTTCGACGAAGAGCAGGTCCGCCCCCGCCTCGCGCGCCGCCGCCGCCCGCTCGATGGCATCCTCGATGCCGTTTACCGCCAGCGCATCGGTGCGCGCCATGATTACCAGATCGGCGTCCTGGCGCGCATCGAGGGCCGCCTTCACCTTGGCGAGAAACTCCTCGAGCGGGACCACCGCCTTGCCTGTCATGTGGCCGCAGCGCTTCGGAAAGACCTGATCCTCGATGAAGAGGCCGGCGACGCCTGCCTTCTCGTAGGTGCGGACCGTGCGCGCCACGTTCGTGACATTGCCGAAGCCGGTATCCGCATCGGCGAAGACCGGCAGTTCGGTCGCGTCGCAGAGGCGCGAATAATAGTCCGCCATCTCCGTCATGCCGAGTTGGGAGGTGTCGGGCTGGCCGAGCAGTGTCGCCGAGGCGCTGTAACCCCCGGATGTGATGGCGGAAAATCCAAGCCGTTCGGCGATACGTGCGCCGAGCGCGTCATGGACGCCGGGCAGCAGCAGGATCTCGGGTGATTCGATGAGTTGCCGGAATCGCGTGGTGCGCCGCAATTTGCCGTTCCCTCCCCTCGGATACAGCGCCAGGCCACTTGCCGGGCGCGGCCAGCGATCTTGGCCCAGCCCGGCCCCGCGAACAAGTCCGACGTTGGCGGGAGACCTATTCCGACGAGCCCATGCGCGTCGCCTCAACGAACTGTTCGGTGTTTTCGTCGATGCTGCGCGCGGCGCGCCCGCGCGGGGCATGGACATAGAGCTGGCTGCCGCGGGCGCTCGCCGAGGCCGCCGGGGGTTCGGGCAGGCGGTAATGGACTGGACGCGCGTGATCGGCCATGAGCTTGTCGACCGAATAGACGCTGTTGTAGCGGAACATGCCGCGCATGAAATTGGTCTGCCCGCGAATCAGGTGCCCGGCGATGGCGCGGGCCACGCCACGCCCGGTGCGCCAGTTCAGGTGCTTGCGGTAAAGGATGCGCTGGGTCTCGACCAGTTCGGCATAGAATCGCTCGAGCGGGAGCCTGGTCGGCAGAACCGCATGCTGGATGTCGAACAGCCGGTAGTCGCGGCTGGTCAGGCGCCGCTGCTCGGTAAGCCAGGTCTCGGTGCCGGGATAAGGCGTGTTGATGCTGATATTGACGATCTCCGGCACCTCCATGCACCATTCCCGCACGGTACGGAAACGCTCCTCGTCCCAGTCCGGATCGGCGATCAGGTTGATCGCCACCATGATGCCGAGCGAGCGGGCGAACTCGAGCGCCTCGAAGTTTCGCCCAAGCGGAATACGCTTGCGATACTTCGTCAGTCCCTCTTCGTCGATCGCCTCGAGGCCAAGGAACATGTAGCTGACGCCAAGCTGCTTCCAGAAGCGGAAAACTTCCTTGTTGCGCAGCAGCACATCACCACGCGTCTCCAGGTAATAGTTCTTGCGAATGCCTTTGCGCGCGATCGCTTCGCCGATGGCGAACCCGTGCTGGTCCTGGATGAAGGCGACATCGTCGACGATGAAGATGCCGGGCTCGCGGATGGTGCCGAGTTCCTCGACCACGCGTTCGGGACTGACCAGCCGGTAGCTGCGACCGTAAAACGTCCAGGCGCTGCAGAACGAACAGTCCCACGGGCAGCCGCGCGAGAACTCGATGGAGGCGCAGGGATCGAGCACCCCAAGGAAGTAGCGGCGACGATGGCGCAGCAGATCGCGTGCAGGCATCAGATCGTCGAGGGAATGCACGAAGCCGGGTGCGGGTCCCTCGCCGTCCACTGTCACCGCGCCCGGCACGGAGGCGACGGCATCGCGGTCCGACTCGAGCGTTTCCAGCAGCGCGACCATGGCAGGCTCGCCTTCGCCCTTGAGGACGCAGTCTATTGCGCCGCCGCCATGCTCGATGATGGCCCGTGCCGTGAAGGAGGCGCTATGCCCGCCGACGCAGACGAAGCAACCGGGTTCGATGGCCTTCGTCTCCTTCGCTAGATCGATGATTTCCGGCACGTTTGCGAGGTAGTTGCAAGAGAACGCCACCACGTCCGGCGCGAAGTCGCGCAGCATGCGGAAATAATCCTCCGCGCTTTCGGACTGGAGGTCGATCAGCCGCACCTCGTGGCCCGCCTTGCGGGCTGCCGCCGCCACGATCTCCAGTCCCAGCGGCTCGAGCCGCAGGAACACCTTCGTGTACATCAGGGGGCCGGGATGGACGAAGAAAACCTTCATGCATGCCTCCATGCGGCCGGACGGACAGCCTTTGGCAATATGGCCCCGCGCGGCAGTCGCTGAATCGGCAATCTACAGGCGGCTCGTGCTCCGGTCGACCGCGAGATGCAGCGGCTCGCTGCCATCGGCATCGCCCATGTGGCGTTTCGCCGCAGGCGGCGTTGCGCCAGATCAAGGCAGGAGCATCCCGCGCGGCCCAGCCTTCAAAAACAACAAGGAGGTTTGGCCATGCAACAGGAAGCGGCCAGGAGGGCACCGTCGGCCGATGGCGGAATCGGCGGATGGGTGCGCGAATGCGTGCGCCGGGGCAGCGCGCTGGGCGAGTATCTGCGCCTGCGCGGTGCCGAACGAGAACGTCTTGCCTCGGACCTCGCGGTGCAGCCGGGCGATCTCGACTATCTCGTGCGCGCGGGAAGCGAGGCACTGGAACTGCCGGCCATGATGCGCCAAGCCGGGATCCGCGAGCCGATCGCCGCGAGCGATCTCGGCCTGCTGCGCGACATGCAGCGCGTCTGCTCCCTCTGCCGTACCCGCAACGAATGCCGGCGTTTCCTGGCTGGCGAGGTGGCGGGCGGTTATGAGCGGATCTGCCCCAATGCCGGCAACCTCGATTATCTCGCCGCGCGTTCCATGGAACAGGCTGCCTGCGGGGAGGGGAGGGACGGATGAGCATGATCGAGAAACTGAACCGGCGCGCGACGCTGTTCGGCAGGATGCTGGAACGGCTGGAGGTCGACGTGGATCAGGCGGCGCGGTCGCAGGCGTTCGGGTTGTCGGCGCGGACCTGCATCTTCTGCCCCAATGCGACGGACTGCGCCGAATGGTTCGCCGAGGGCGCACATGGTAACGCCTACCGGCAATTCTGCCCGAATGCCAGGCGGATTGAGGGGATGCCGCAGCGTCATCTGCGCGCCTAGATGCCGGCGCCGCGTTTGGCGGCGAGCCTGATCGAGGGGGAGGGGGATGGGCTTTTACGGATTGCGCGGTCTCTTCGTGGGACTGCTGACGGTGGGGCTTTCGCTCGCAGCGCCGGCCAGGGCGGACGGGTTCTTCGACTTTCGCGGCTCGCTGGGCGAGAAGGGCGGACACAAGCGCTACGTTCCCGCGCTGTCCAATCCGCTGTTCAACGAGACACCTTATATCACGACCGAGTTGCGCCCCATCTATCTGCATCAGGACATTCCCAACGACTTCCTGACACGCGGCGGCAGCATCGATCTCGGGGCGGCGGAGCTGCGCATCGCGCTGACCGACCGGCTTGGCTTCATCGCCTCGAAAGACGGCTATGGCAAGATCCGCTTCAAGAAGCTGCTGCCCGACGACAGCGGCTTCGCCAATATCTCCTTCGGGTTCAAGTATGCGGTGATTTCGGATCCGGCGCAGGACCTGATTGTCACGCTGGGCGCGGAGTATGAGCCGCCAAGTGGCAATCTGAAGGCGGGCCTGATCAGGCTGCAGGGCGATGGCGACGGGTTTCTCGATCTTTTCGTCACCGGTGCCAAGGCCTTCGGCAAGTTCGGCCTGCAAGGCTCGGTCGGCACCAACCTTGCCATCGATGGCGACCATGACAGTTCCATGCTGCATTACTCGGCGCATGCGAGCTATGAGCTGCTGCCGAACTTCTTTCCGCTGCTGGAGTTCAATGGCTTCACCACCATCAGCAAGGGCAAGCGCACCATCGCCAATTTCGAGGGCGTCGACCTGGTGAATTTCGGCAGCACCGAGTCCGGCACCGTGGCGACCATGGCGGTCGGCGCGCGCTATCGCTTCAACCGGCATTTCCAGATCGGCGCCGGCTACGAATTCCCGGTGACCGAGCGCGAGGATATCCTCAACTGGCGCGTCTATTTCGACGCCGTCATTACCTTCTGAGGGGCCTCATCGGCCGTGCAACAAGCCGCTCCGATGCTCTAGGATCGCGCCATCGCGGCGCGGAGGGCAGTCGAGATGGAAGGCGGCGAGCGGATCTGGCTTGGGCGGACATTCGCCGATGCCGTCGAGGAGGCGGCGGTGCGCCATGCCTCGCGCGAGGCGGTCGTCTTCCAGGACCAGCGTCTGACCTTTGCCGCTCTCGCGGCGCGCGTGCGGGATTTCGCCATGGGCCTCGCCGGCCTTGGTATTGGCAAGGGCGACCATGTGGCGCTGTGGATGTCCGACTGCATCGAATGGGTCGTGGCGCGCTGGGCCGTGCCCTATATCGGCGCCATCCTCGTCCCCGTGAACACCCGCCTGCGCGGCAGCGATCTCGCCTATATCCTGCGCCAGTCCGACGCCTGCCTCCTGATCATGGACCAGCGCTTTGGCGAATTCTCCTATCTCGACGTGCTGGAGACCATTGTTCCCGGCTTCCCCGCGCAGCCGGCCGGCGCCTGGCAAACGCCGGAACTGCCGCGCCTGCGCGCCGCCATTGCGCGAGGATCCGGTGCCGGCCCGGCGCTGCTCGATTTCGCGTCGGTCGAGGGGCAAGGCCGGGCGCGGCTCGCTGTCGATATTGCCGCGCTGGCCGGCCTGCGTACGGCAGTCCGGCCGGAGGACATCGCACAGATCGTCTATACATCGGGCACCACGTCCCTGCCGAAGGGTGCCATGGTCCGGCATGGGCCGCTGCTGCAGAACAACTTCAATTCCGGCCGGCGCGTGCAGGTGACCGAGGCCGACGCCTACCTTCTTTCGGTGCCCTCCTTCAGCGCGTCCGGCGTCGCCAATCACGTTGGCTGCCTCGTTCACGGCGCCAAGCTCGTCCTGATGGAGCGCTTCAGCGCCGAGGAATTCTGCCGGCTGGCCGAGCGCGAGCGGGCGAGCATGGCATTCTTCGCCGACCCGCTGGTCTATGACCTGCAGCGCTTCCCGCGCCGGGCGGAGTTCGATCTCTCGAGCCTGCGCACCGGCTCGGGCGGACCGCTCTCGCAAGCCTCCTTCGACTTTCTCTGCCAGGAGATCGGTCTCGGCGAGATGGTTCACACCTACGGCATGAGCGAGACCTCGAACGCTGTCTGCCGCGGCAATAGCCGCGCAAGCTTCGAGGAGCGGCGCCGTTCCGCTGGCCAGCCCCTGCCGGATATTCGCGTCAGGATCGTCGATCCCGCGAGCGGCCGCGAGTTGGCGCAGGGCGAGGCGGGAGAGATCTGCGTCGGCGGCTACACTGTGATGGCCGGCTACTACGACAAGCCGGAGGACACCGCCGCGATGATCGACGGGCAAGGCTGGCTCCATACCGGGGATCTCGGCTGTTTTAACGGTTCTGGCGAACTCGTCTTCATGGGGCGGCTCAAGGACGTGATCAAGCCCGGCGGCTTCAATGTCGCCACGTCGGAGATCGAGGAGTTCCTCCTCACGCACCCGGCGGTGGTGCAGGCGGCGGTCATCGGCCTGCCGGACGCACGGCTGGGGGAAGTGCCCTGCGCCTTCATCGAGCGCCGCACCGGCATGGTACTTGCCGAGGCCGAGCTGATCGACTGGTGCCGGCGCTCGATCGCCTCCTACAAGGTGCCGCGTCATATCCTGTTCGTGAGCGAGTGGCCGCTGACGGGCACGCACAAGATCCGCAAGAACCGCTTGAAGGAAATGGCGTCCGCGCTGCTCGGCGAGCGAGCGCCCTGGTCTAGCGGCCACAGGCGGTGACGCCGCCATCGACGACGATGGTCTGGCCGGTGATGAAGGCAGAGGCCGGCGCGGCGAGGAAGACGGCGGCACCGGCGATGTCGTCGGGCTCGCCGATGCGCCCCAGCGGATAGCGCGCGCGCACTGCAGCCAGCTTCTCCGGGTCCTGCCACTGCCGGCTGGAAAGGCGTGTGCGGACCAGTCCCGGCGCGATGATGTTGACGCGGACATTATCGGCGGCGAACTCCGCGGCGAGATTGCGCGCCGCCTGCGAGACGGCCGCCTTCGATACGCCATAGGCGCCGGAGATCGGCCCGGCCCGCATGCCTGAGATGCTGGACAGCACGATGATGGCCCCGTCCTTCCGCTTCTGCATGTCGGCATGCGCCATGGTGGCGAGCCAGATGACGGAAAGGACGTTGGTATCCATGGTCCGGTGGTAGATATCGTCGGGAAGCTGGCTGAGCGGCAGGCCGGCCGGCGTGATCGCCGCGTTGCAGACGACGATGTCCACCTGGCCCCACCGCGCGATCGTGCCGCCTACCAGCGCGCCCAGCGCCGCCTTGTCGGTGACGTCGCAGGCGATGGCAAGCGCCGCGCCGCCGGCCGCGCCGATCTCGCCGCACACCTCCTCGCAGTCCGCCAATGTGCGGCTCGAAACCACGACGCGCGCGCCGGCCAGCGCCAGGCTGCGGGCGATGGCGCGGCCGATGCCCTGGCTGGCGCCAGTGACGATGGCGACCCGGCCGTCAAGATCGAAAAGCGGATGAACAGGACCTGTCCGCATGCGCGATTGCCTTTCCTTGGCCTTACTCGCCCTTGAAGGCCGGTTTCCGGCGTTCCGCGAAGGCGCGCTGCCCCTCCTTCGTGTCGGCGGAGGCGTGCAGCACGTGGCCGACCACTTGTTCAAGGCGCAAGCCGGCCGCGAGCGGCAAATCGAGTGCGCGGATGGCGAGTTCCTTCGCCGCCTGCACGGCGAGCGGCGCATTGGCGGCGATGCGGCCGGCGAATTCGTAGGCGGCATCGAGAAGCTTCTCTGCCGGGACGACGCGGTTGACGAGGCCGAAACGCAGCGCCGTCTCGGCGTCGATCGCATCGCCGGTCAGCAGCATCTCCATGCCGATGCAGTAGGGCAACTGGCGCAGGATGCGCTGCGTGCCGCCATTGCCGGCGATGATGCCCCGTTTCACCTCCGCCAGGCTGAAGCGCGCCGCCGGCACGGCGATGCGGACGTCGGTCGCCATGAGCAGGGTCATGCCGCCGCCGAGGCAATGGCCGTTCACCGCGGCGATGACCGGCTTCCAGACCTCGAGCCCGCGATTGAGAAGCTGGTCCTGCTGGGTCAGCCACAGCTCGCGCAACGGCTTCTCCCGGCCGACCCAGGACTTGATGTCGGCGCCGGCGCAGAAGGACTTCTCGCCCGCGCCGGTGACGATGGCGACACGGATCGCATCGTCGTCGCGCACCCGCGTCCAGACCTGCGAAAGCGCCTGGTAGTGCGCCGCATCGAGCGCGTTCATACGCTCGGGCCGGTTGATGGTGACGAGCGCGACGCCGTCGTTCAGTTCGAAATCGATGGACATGAGCGCCGGTCCCCGCCGTCAGTGCATGAGTTCGCGGATCGTCTCGCGGGCTATGAGGAGTTGCTGGATCTGCGAGGTTCCTTCATAGAGGCGGAAGACGCGGGCATCGCGATAGAGACGCTCCACCGGCTGGTCGGCAATGTAGCCGGCGCCGCCATGGACCTGCACCGCGCGATCCGCGACCCTTCCGACCATCTCGGAAGCGAAGTATTTGCACATCGAGGCGAGCTTGGTGACGCGCTGGCCCCGGTCGCGCAGGCGCGCCGCCTCCATGATCATGGCGCGGGCAGCGTGCATCTCGGTCTCGGAATCGGCGATCATCGCCTGGATGAGCTGGAAATCGGCGATCGGCTGGCCGAACTGGCGGCGCGCCGTCG
Organism: Alphaproteobacteria bacterium; assembly: GCA_026126215.1. Classification (GTDB taxonomy): domain Bacteria; phylum Pseudomonadota; class Alphaproteobacteria; order Ferrovibrionales; family Ferrovibrionaceae; genus JAHCJQ01. The sequence continues at coordinate 2,911 of JAHCJQ010000094.1, read as the reverse complement.
CGTAAGCGACCATCTCGCGGATCAGCCGCCGCGCCACGCCGATGCAGCCCGAAGCCATGCCGAGGCGGCCGCGATCGAGCACCTTCATCGCCGTCTTGAAGCCCTGGCCCTCGACCCCGCCAATCAGCGTTTCGGCGGGCACGCGGCAATCCTCGAAAAAGACATCGCAGGCCTTGGCGCCGCGCTGGCCCATTTTCTTGTAGGATGGGCCGAGGCGGATGCCCGGCGTCTTCGCATCGACGATGAAGGCGGAGACGCCGCCGGCGCCCTTGTTGCCCGGATCGGTCCGCGCCATGACGGTCAGCACGCCCGCGCGCGGCGCGTTCGAGATGAAGCGCTTGGAGCCGTTGATGACGTAGCTGTCGCCGTCGCGGATCGCCGTGGTGCGCAGCGAGGCGGCATCCGACCCGGCCTCGGGCTCGGTCAGGCAGAAGCTGCCGATCAGCTCGCCCCGCGCCATGCGGGCGAGGTAGCATTCCTTCTGGGCCGGCGTGCCGTCGATGACGATGCCCTGGCTGCCGATGCCATTGTTCGATGAGACGATGGAGCGGAAGGCGGGCGCGGCGTAGGTGAGGGCGAACCAGATCTGCACCTCCTCCTCGGAATTCAGCCCGAGGCCGCCATATTCCGGCGGGATGGTCAGGCCGAAGAGACCAAGCGCGCGCATCTCGTCGAGAACCTTTTCCGGCACCTCGTCGGTGGCATCCACCTCCGCCTCGATCGGGATGAGACGCTCGCGCACGAAACGCTCGACGCTGTCCAGCAATTGCCGAAAGGTGATGTCGTCCAAAGCCATGCCGCTCCTCCTCGTGCGCTTCGTGGCGCCGGATCATGGCACAATCCGGCGGAATTGTATCGGACCTAGACGGCTCCAATTTCGTTGACTTGTGCGCATGCATGGGCAAGCCTGTCCAGACAATCGGTCGCCATTGCTACCGGCTGGCGCGAACGACCCGGCCGGGCGACGACCATATCGGGGGAGGAGACATGCCAAGACGCGAAGACAATTCCGGGCGGCCGGGTCCGGCCAGATTGGGCCTGCTTGCCTGTGCCGGCCTGGCGATGTTCACCGCCTTGCCGGCAGCGGCGGCGCCCAAGGGCGAGGTCACCATCGCCCAGCCGGTGATCCGCCAGCAGTACGATCCCACCAACCAGGTGGCGGCGACCGACTATCTCGTCTACGACAAGGTCTTCGACGGCCTGCTCAACCTGGAGCCCGACGGCAAGAAGCCGGCGCTGGCCCTGAGCTGGGAGGTGAGCGCCGACGGCAAGCAGCTCGACTTCCGCCTGCGCGAGGGCGTGAAGTTCCATAATGGCGATCCGTTCTCGGCCGAGGACGTGAAGTTCACCTTCGAGCGCATCCTGCTGCCCGACAACACCCATTCCTATCGTGGTGCCACGGTCGAATCGCTGGACCGGGTCGAGGTGATCGGTCCGCATCACGTGCGCTTCCATCTCAAGAAGGCCTGGCCTGCCTTCTTCACCTCCTCGCGCTATGCCATGCAGGGCATCCTGCCGAAGAAGTATTTCGAGAGCGTCGGCGCCAAGGGCTTTCAGGAGAAACCGGTCGGCACCGGGCCGTTCAAGGTGGCGGAGGTGCGCACCGGCGAACTGACCCGTTACGACGCCCACACCGAATATTGGGGCAAGGTCTCGAACGTGCAGCGCATCACCGAGCGGCTGGTGCAGGAGCCCTTCGGCCGCTATGCCATGCTGGAGCGCGGCGAGGTCGATATCGTCATGGACCTGACCGGGCCGCTGCTCGAGCGCATCCGCACCAACCCGAAGGTCCGCATCGTCTCGGCCAAGTACAGTGGCACCTCGGGCATGTACTTCAACAAGACGAAGTTCCCGGAATCGGCGGACCGGCGGGTACGCATGGCGGTGGCGCACGCGCTCAACCGCGAGCAGGTCGCATCGACCATCCTGAACGGCGTCTGCGAGATCGGCACCAGCATCTTCACGCCCGCCACCTTCGGCTATCTCGACGGGCTGGAGCCGATCAAACACGATCCGGCGAAGGCGAAGGCGCTGCTGGCGGAGGCCGGCATCAAGCCAGGCCACGAGATCTCCTTCTCGATCCATACCCAGTCCTTCTCCTCGCTGCCGAACGCCCCGCTGGTGCTTGAGGTCTTTGCCGGCAATCTGGAGGCGGTGGGCTTCAAGGTCACGCGTGAGCCGCTCGAGACCGGCGCCTGGCTCGCCATGATGCGCGGCGCCAAGCAGCCGAGCGTCTTCTATGGACCCTCCTCGCTGCCCGACGATGGCGGCGAGACGATCAACAGCTGGTTCCGCCCGAACTCGGTCTGGTCCTCGGGCAACATCAACGTGCCGCAGTACGACGAGATGTTCCGCGCCCAGCTCCAGGTCTCCGACCTGAAGGCGCGCGAGAAGATCCTGCATGACTTCGCCCGCCTCGAGCACGAGCGGCGCGAGGGCCTGCCGCTCTTCTGGTGCGACACGCCCTTTGCGGTCGGCCCGCGGGTCAAGGAATGGAAGCTCGGGCTGGGCTCGGGCTACCACATGAAGCTCAACACCCTGGTGTTGGCCAACTGACCGGCCCCGCTCCCCCGCCCCGGCCGCGCGCGCGGCCGGGGCCGGGCGGCAGGAGTGATGACGGATGAAATCAATCGAAACGGGGGAAGTCATGAGGAATGCGAAACGGCGCCTCGGCGCCGGAGGATTGGGCCTTGCCTCGCTCGCCGTGCTGATGGCCGGCGCGCCGGCCATGGCCGAACCGAAGGGAACCGTGACCATCGCGCAGGCGCTGCTGCGCCAGATGTTCGATCCGACCCTGACGGTCGCCATTCCCGATTTCACCAACTGGGACATGATGTATGACGGCCTGCTCAATCTAGGGCCGCAGGGCAAGTTCCCGGCGCTGGCCGAGAGCTGGACCGTGAGCGCCGAT
>JAHCJQ010000093.1 GCA_026126215.1 Alphaproteobacteria bacterium | reverse complement strand
GGATTGGCCTTGATCTGCGGCAGTCCGTCGGTCGGGAAATTGGGCACGAGATCGACATCGCCCGCCAAGGTCGCGGCGATCATCGCCGCCGGATCGTTGATGAAGCGGAAGTTGACGCGGTTGAGCCTGATCTTCGCCGGCTCGCGGTAGGTATCGGCCTTGACCAGTGTCACCGAACTGCCCTTGTTCCAGGACTGGAAGCGGAAGGGACCGGTGCCGACCGGCTTGGTCGCCGCATCCGCCGCGCTCGCCGGGTCGAGTATTGCCGCCGTTGCCTCGCCGAGATTGTAGAGCAGCAGCGAATTGGGCTTCTTCAGGGTGATGACCACCGTGTGCGGGTCGGGCGTCTCGATCTTCGCCATGTTGGCGAAGGTGCCTTTGCGCTTGTTGAGCGAGCCATCGGCCGCATTGCGTTCGAAGTTGAACTTCACATCGGAAGCGTCGAACTCGGCGCCGTCATGGAACTTCACGCCCTTGCGCAGCTTGAACGTGTAGGTCAGCCGGTCCTCCGAGATGGTCCAACTCTCGGCGAGCAGCGGTTCGACCTCGCCGCGCTCGGTGACCTTGGTCAGCCCCTCGAAAAGGTTGTAGACGGTAATCTCGGCAATCGCTGCCGCCGCGCCGGTGGAGGGATCAAGACCAGGCGGCTCGAGCACCATGCCGATGGTGACGCTGTCCTTCCTTCCCTGCGCCTCGAGCGCCTGCGGCGCGAGCGCCGCCAGCGCCACCGTTGCAAGAAGCGCGAACTTGACCTTCATGACGTCCTCCTGTTGGCGGCCGGCCGTCAGCCGGCGCTGCTGCTTGCATAGGCGGGCCAGGGCCCAAGGCTCCCGGCCGCCACCACCGCCCGCGCCACGGCGCGGGTGACACAGTCGGCGGCCATGGCGCCGATGATGGCCAAGGCCCTGCCGGCCGGCTCGCCCCGCGCGATCCGCCCGGTTGCGATCGCGAAAATCGTATCACCGTCCATTGGCGTATGCACCGGGCGAATGGCGCGCGCCAAGCCGTCGTGGGCCATGATGGCGATGCGCTGGGCCTCCGCCTTGGAGAGCGTCGCGTTGGTCGCCACGACGCCGATGCAGGTATGCCCGCCGATGCGCGATTCCGCCGGCGGTTCGTAGCCGATCTCAACAGGCGCCGAGGGCTGCGCTCCGGTCTCCGCCGGACCGGCGATGCCGGCGGCGAGCAGCCGGCGCGTGCCCGGCCAGAGCACGCTGCCGACCGGATTGGCGGCAATCAGCGCACCCACCTGCAGCCCGCTGGCCTCATCGATCAGCGAGGCGCTGCCAAGCCCGCCCTTGATGCGCCCGGCCGCGGCGCCGTAACCGGCGCCCACGTTCCCGAGCGGGAAATCACTTGCCGCCGCGGCAAGCGCCGCGATGCCGAGCCGGCGGTAGGGCGGCTCCATCCCCCAGTCCTTGTCACCGCCATTGCCGAGATCGAACAGGATCGCCGCCGGCACGATCGGCACGCGATGGACACCGACGGCGAAACCCTTGCCCGCGACGCTCAGCGCGGCCATCACGCCCGAGGCAGCATCGAGCCCGAAGGCCGAGCCGCCGGAAAGCACGATCGCGTCAACCCGGTCGACAAGGCAGGTAGGCGAGAGCGCGTCGGTCTCGCGCGTGCCGGGCGCGCCGCCGCGCACATCGACCGCAGCCAGCGCCGGCGGATCGGGCAGGACGACGCTCACTCCACTGCGCGCCGCTTCATCCACGGCATGTCCGACCAGGATGCCGTCGACATCGGTGAGGAGGTTTCGCGGACCTGGCCGTATCATTGAGGATTCCGAAATCGCGCTAGCGGAGAAATCGACAGGCAAGAAACCACCGGATGCAGGCGCGGTCAATCGCCGCCGCGACATGCTATGGTCGGGGCCCCGGAGGTGCCCCATGCGGCGTTGGCTGCTGATACTCCTGATCCTGCTGCCCGTCCTGCCGGCAACGGCGCAGGTACCGGCGGCGCCGGAAGCCGCCAGCGGCCAGACCGCGAAGCCGCTTGTGCGCGCGACGCGCCACATGGTTGCCGCCGCAAATCCGCTCGCGGTCGATGCCGGCCTTGCCATCCTGCGGCGCGGCGGCGGCGCGGTCGATGCGGCAATCGCCACGCAGATGGTGCTCAACCTCGTCGAGCCGCAATCCTCGGGTATCGGCGGCGGCGCCTTCCTGCTGCATTGGTCGACGGGCGAACGGCGGCTTCGCAGCTACGATGGCCGGGAGAGCGCCCCTGCCGCCGCCCGCCCGGACCGCTTCATCGACCCGAAGGAATGGACCATCGACTTCCGCGCGCTGCAGCTCGGCGGACGGCCGGTCGGCGTGCCGGGGCTGCTGCGCATGCTGGAAATGGCCCATGCCCGGCACGGCAAATTGCCCTGGCGCGAGCTCTTCCAGCCGGCGATCGAACTGGCCGAACGGGGCTTCGCCGTCTCGCCGCGCCTGCATGCGCTGATCGCCGCCGATCACGCGCTGCATCGTTTCGCGCCGGCGCGCGCCTATTTCTACGAGCCGGATGGCAGCCCGCGCGCAATCGGCAGCCGGCTGGCGAATCCGGTACTGGCTGACACGCTGCGCCGGATCGCCGATGGCGGCGCCGATGCCTTCTATGCCGGCGAGATCGCCGCCGACATCGTGCGTGCGGTGCGCGAGGCACCGCTTTCGCCCGGCGACATGACGCTAGAGGATCTCGCGACCTACCGGGCGGTCGAGCGCGAGCCGCTCTGCGCTCCCTATCGCGGATACCGGGTCTGCGGCATGGGGCCGCCCTCCTCGGGCGGCCTCGCCGTGCTGCAGATCCTCGGAATTCTGGAGCGCCACGACCTCGCCGGACTGCGCGCGGATTCGGCCGAGTTCCTGCATCTCTACCGCGAGGCATCGGCGCTGGCTTTCGCCGACCGCAACCTCTATGTCGCCGATCCCGGTTTCGTCAGCGTCCCGGTGCGGGGTCTGCTGGCACCCGCCTATCTCGATGCCCGCGCCGGCGCGATCCGGCCGGACCGGGCCATGCCGCGGCCGGCGGCGGGCACGCCGCCGCTGCGCGATGGCGGACCGGGGCCACGCTTCCGGCACGCGGCGGGTTTTTCGCCCGAACTGCCGTCCACGAGCCATCTGTCCATCGTTGACGGGGATGGCAACGTGCTTGCCATGACGACGACCATCGAAGCCGCCTTCGGCTCGCGCCAGATGGTGCGCGGCTTCCTGCTCAACAACCAACTCACCGACTTCTCCGTCCGTCCCGAACAGGACGGCCGCAGCGTCGCCAACAGGGTGGAGCCCGGCAAGCGCCCGCGCAGTTCGATGGCGCCCACCATCGTCTTCGACACGGAAGGCCGGCCGGTCATCGCGGTCGGCTCGCCCGGCGGTGCCATGATCATCAACTATGTCGCCAAGGCACTTATTGCCATGATCGACTGGCGGCTCGATCCGCAGGCGGCGGTGGCCTTGCCCAATTTCGGCTCGCTCGGCAACGAACTGCTGCTTGAGCGGGGGACGGCGCTGGAAGGGGCGCAGCCGGCGCTTTCGGCCATGGGACATCGGGTCCTGCTGCGCGACGAGACGAGCGGCCTGCAGGCGATCCGGCTGTGGCCGGACCGGCTCGAAGGCGGTGCCGATCCGAGGCGCGAGGGCCAGGCGGCCGGCGACTGACGCTGCGGCGAACCGTCAGGTCCTATTTGCCGACGATGTCCTTCTGCAAGGAGCCAAGAAGCGTCAGCAGTTCCTTCTGCTCGCGATCGGGCACGTGGAACTTGACCAGGGTCTTCTGCATGTCGGCGCCCATGGAATTGAACTGCCGCTCGGTGATCGCCATGCCCTTGTGCGTCGTCGGCATGTCGCGGCCGGTATACTTGCAAGGACCACCCGAGGCTTCGCAGACCTGCGCCACCAGATGGCCGCGCAGCTTGCCGATATCGCTGTTGGCGAAGAAGAAGTTGATCTCCGGGTTGGCCGCGACGTTGCCGAGGAAATCGTCGACCACCGCCTCGATCGCGGGCTTGCCGCCGAGACGCTCATAAAGCGTGGCGTTCGGCCCGGGCTTGGGCGGCTCCTTGGCGCAGGCCACAAGCGAGCCCCCCAGGATTATGGCCGCCAGAATGCCAATGATCTGCCGCGACATGATCGATCCCCCATCCTGTTGTCGACACCGCCATGCTACGCCGAACCGGCGCGCGCTCAACTCCTACGTTCCCGCCCTACCATGCGGATCACTTACCGGCCAGCCGCTCTTGCAGTTCATCGGCCAGGGCGCAGATCTCGAGGGCGGCGGTCGAGGCGGGCTCGTGCTCCGTGACGCCCCGCCCCTCCAGCAGGCTGGCGGCGAAAGCGGCGCGGTTGCCGAGGCTGGCGCGGGCGACTGGGAGGTTCGCCGCCTCGATCTGTGCGCGGATTCGGTCCTGGCCGCTGCCGCGCGGCGCGACGCGATTGAGGACCATGAGAATCGGCCGCTTCTCCGCCACCGCGAGTTGCAGGGTCGGGCGCGTCGCCCAGAAATCCATTGGCGAGAGCTGCACCGGCATCAGCACCAGATCGGCAGCCCGGATCGCGAGCTTGGCCTCGGTTGCCGCGTGCGGTGGGCTGTCCACCAGCACGATGTCGTTCGCCCGCTTCAGCCGCTCGATCTCGTTGCTCACCCGCCAGCCTGACACAGCCTGGCAATCGAGCGGAAGATCGCCGCCGCCCTGCCTTCCCCGCCACCAGGCGATGAGCGAGCCCTGCGGGTCGATGTCGAGCATCGCCACGCGGAGGCCGCGTTCGGCCCAATGGATCGCCAGATGAATGGCAAGCGTGGTTTTGCCCGCGCCACCCTTCTGCTGCGCGACCGTGATGATGCGAGCCGCCATGTCACCTCCCGCTGCCGCAGCCGAGGCTAGAGCCTTTCTCCGCGGGATGGAAGCTCAAGCCCGCGTCGCGACGATGAAGAGACGTCGGAAGGGGAAAAGCGTGCGCCCGTCCCGTCGCGGCGGATAGGCCCGCGCCATGCGACCGGCATACCGGGCGAGGAAATCAGAACGTTCGCTTTCGTCGAGGGCGGCAAGATAGGGCTTGAGCGCCGTGCCGCTGGTCCATTCGACGACAGGCCGCTCTCCGTCGAGCAGATGCAGATACTCGCTTTCCCAGATGTCGAGATCGCGGCAATGCGGCGCGAGGATATCGTAGTAGTAGGCCGGATCGTGCACCGGGCGGATCGAGCGGACGCGCGCGAGCCGCTCCGCCCAAGGTCCCTCCGCGATGGTCTCGGCCATACCGACATGGGACGGGGCGCGATGATTGCGCGGCATCTGGATGGCGAGGATGCCACCCGCGCTCACCTCGCCAATCAGGCGCTCGAACAGTTTCTCGTGATCATCGAGCCAGTGCAGCGCCGCGTTGGAATAGATCAGGTCCGCCGGCTGGCGTGGTGTCCAATGCGCCAGATCGCCTTCGATCCATTCGACGCCAGGTGCCTCGCGCCGGGCGCGTTCGAGCATCGCGACGGATCCGTCGATGCCCATGATGATTGCTTCCGGCCAGCGGCGTCGCAGGATCCTGGTAACCGTTCCTGGACCGCAACCCAGATCGTAGACGGTCTGCGGGCTGAGCAGCGGAATACGGGCGAGCAGGTCCATCGCCGGGCGCTGGCGATGATCGGCGAAAGCCAGATACTGGGCAGGATCCCAAGCCACGGGCGATCATCGCCCGCATTGCCGGGTGAAGCAATGATTTCAGCGTTGTGCCAGCGCCGCGCGCGGTGCCGGCGAGAGGCGCAGGTCCGGGGCCGGTTCGGAGGGCGCCGCCTCGGACGCTGTACCGGCATGGGCGCCCGCCCGTGCCGGTGCCGGCGCAGAAGACGGTGGGGATTCAGGGGCGGCGACCGCGTAGCAATCCACATCGCCCAAGGTTTTCACGCAATGCCGCGGCTCCTCCTCCCGATCGATGCGCTTCGACTGGCAATAGGAACGGCCGAACGCCAGATGGGCGAGGTGGCAGCGTTCATCGCGCATCTGCGAGATTCTCGCATCGAACGTCTCCACCGCGATGGAAGCGAACGACGCGCAGCCGGACAGCCAGAGGCCGAAGGTCGCCAGAATCGCCAGACGCACACCGGACATGACGGGCTCTCCTCGCCGCTCTCTGGGCCCTCCAGCAGACGCCCGCCGGCTTAAGGCGGCGTTAAGGCGCAGGGTTAATGCAGCAGCGCCCGGTCGCTGCCCTGGCTTGGCAGCAGGAGGCGGAATTGCGTGCCACCGGGCCCGCTCTCGACGAGTTGGACATCGCCGCCATGGGCGCGCATCAGGTCGCGGGCGATCGGCAGACCGAGACCGGAACCGCCCGGCCGGCTGGTGCCGGCGAAAGCCTCGAACAGGTGTTCGCGCGCGCGCGGCGCAAGTCCGGGCCCGTTGTCGCGCACGTCGATCTCGACCCGGCCGGCAAGCTGATGGGCATTGATCTCGATGATGCCGCGATTGCCCATGGCCTGCGCCGCGTTGCCCGCGATATTGAGCAGCACGCGAAACATCTGCTCGCGATCTGCGTTGATGACCAGTTCGGGCGGCACGTTGTTGCGCCATTGCAGGCTGCTCGCATGCGGCATCGCCACCGTAGCGCCGACCTCGTCGACCAGGCCCGCGAGGCGGAATTTGAGGCGGTTGGGCGGCGGTTCGTCGAGGCGGCCATACTGCAGCGTGGAGGAGCAAAGCGCGATGGCACGATCCAGGCTGTCGATCAGGCGCGGCGTCAGCCGCCGGACCTCCGGGTCGTCGGATGCGGTCAGGCGGTCGGAGACGATTTGCGCCGTGGCCAGGATGTTGCGCAGGTCGTGGTTGACCTTGCTGACCGCCAGGCCGAGAGCGGCGAGACGGGCGCGCTGGCGCAGCGCCTGGCGCAACTGGCGCTGCATTTCCGCCAGTTCCCGTTCGGCAATGCCGACCTCGTCGCGCCGCATCGAGGGGATGAGAAGCTGGTTCGGATCCTCCGGCGCCTCGCGGAAGCCGACCATGCTTGCGGTGATGCGCTGCATCGGATGCACGATCAACCAGCGCAGCGCCATATAGACGAGCATCGCCGTAACCACCGAGATGATCAGCGACAGGGTCAGTATGCGCCAGGAATACTCGATCAGCGCCGTCCGCAGCGGGCGGACCGGCAGCACCAGTTCGACCACCGCGCTCCGCTGCGCCTTCGGCATGCCGATCACGCGGATCGTCTCGATCGGCCCCGGTGCGAGCAGGCGCAGCGCGTCGGCGATGGCAAGCAGAACGTTGTCGCGCGTCAGATCCACCACGGCGTCGATATTCGGCGGCATGTCCTCGGACAGCGCCAGGTAGCGCCGCGCCGGCAGACGAAGCGCGATCGAGTGAGCGCCGACCTGTTCCAGCAGCTTGAGGCGAAGTTCGCGCGAGACCATCGGGTCGGTGGTCTCGATCAGCGCCAGCATCGACAGATGGGCCTCGTCGAGGCGCTGCTCCAGCCAGGTCATGCGGAAGCGGGCAATCGAAGGCAGATAGATCAGCACTTCGCTCAGCATGACGAAAGCCATCGTGAGCACCAGCAGCCGCGCAGAGAGGCTCTGCATCGCCCGCAGTTGCTTCGGTGCGTCGACCGCCATGCCGCGAATTCTACCCTTAGGACTTGCTGGCCCCGGCCGGACGAGCGCAAGACGCCCGAACGGGCCGTCTACTGATTGAGCGTCCAGTCGTAGCGATGGTCGTCGATCTTGCCAACCTCCGCAAGCTTCGCGGCCAGACCGGGCGACGCGTGGGATCTGAGATGGGCGATCACCGACGCATCCGTGCCGCCAAAGTCCTCCTGGAACCAGACATAGATCGAGGAGACCACGAGCCGGCCGCCATCGAGCTGCACGCCGCGCGGGTGATTGACGAAGGCGCGGGCCTGCTCGTCGAGCTGCGCATCGATGCGGGCGGCGCGATAGGCTTCCCCGCGCAAGTTCGGACAGCCGACCGAGGCGCAGTTGACGGCGTAGTGGATGCGCGGATCGCGCCAGACCGGGCGCAGGATCCGATGCTCGATATCGTCGAGGCTCAGTTCTTCCCCACCGACCTGAACCAGCTTGCGGCCCCAGGGGCCCCGGCTGAACAGACCGGGAGAAATATTGATGTCGCGGATCGAGGCGACCGGATAGCGGTCGAGAACCACCTTCACGGTCAGGGCGTTGTAGAGGTTGATCCAGAAAGCAAGCTGCTCCGGCCGGTCCAGACCGTCGATTTCGGTCCGGCTCAGCACATCTATATATGAGCCGAGCAGTCCCCGATCGCCGGACGAAACACGGCCATAGTCGAAGCGGTTGACACCGTCGTCGCCGGGTCGCAGATAGGATCTGAGAATTCTGTCCCAGAGAGAATGGTCGACCGCCTCGGAACTACCCGGACTGTGGCGTTCGAAGCGCGGCCATAGCTCGGCCCTTGGGGCCGCCATGGCCGTGGAATGGGCCAGCGCCAGGGCCAGAATCGCGCAGAAAAGCCGAAGGAGCGAGATCATGATCTTCCCCAAGGTGATGGATCCGCCATCCCTAGCTGCCCAGGGCGCTGCCGGCAAATCAACCATGCTTGATCTGTGCCCGCCAGCGGTCCGGGTTGACTAACCGGGCACAGCCCCTTATACACCGGGCCTCGCTGCGATTTTCGTCCCGCCGGCGCGGCCCGATCTTCGGGCCCCGGCCAAAAGCCACGGAGTTAAGCGGTGAAACGGACCTACCAACCGAGCAAGCTCGTGCGCAAGCGCCGGCACGGCTTCCGCGCCCGCATGGCGACCGTCGGCGGTCGCAATGTCCTTGCCCGCCGTCGTGCCCGCGGCCGCAAGAAGCTGTCGGCCTGAAGAGCGGATGCGGCCCCGGCTGGGCCGGCTCCGGCAGCGCGCGGATTTTCTCCGCGTCGCTGGAACGCGCGTCCGGCAGGCCATGCCCGGTCTCGTGCTGCAGGCTGCGCCCATGCCCGATGCGGCAAAAGCCGAGGCGGAGATCCGTCTCGGTTTCACCGCAAGTCGCAAGGTGGGCAATGCCGTCGCGCGCAATCGCGCGCGCAGGCGCCTCAAGGAAGCGGCGCGGCTGGTCCTCGCGGAAGCGGGCCGTCCGGACACGGATTATGTGCTGATCTGCCGCGAAGCTACCCTGGCGCGGGATTTCGAGGAACTCAAAGGCGATATCGCGCTTGGCCTGCGCAAGGTTGGCGCGCGCCTGGAACGTGCGGCCGACGCGCCGCGCACCGCTGACCGGGAGCCCACCTCATGAGCCCGCTTGGCCTTCTCGCGCGCGGCCTGATCCGCGGCTACCAGTACTTCCTGTCGCCGCTGCTCGGCGTCAATTGCCGCTATGCGCCGAGCTGTTCGCACTACACCCTCGAGGCGATCGAGAGGCATGGCCTGCTGCGCGGCGGCTGGCTCGGTCTCTGTCGCCTTCTTCGCTGCAATCCTTGGGGTGGCTCCGGTTACGATCCGGTACCGCCTGCGGAGCGCCATCGTCATTCCCCCGACTGCGCGCACGGCTCAAGCTAGCCGGCCGAACTGCGAAAGCCGCCAGATGTCCGACCAGAAGAACCTGTTTCTCGCCATCATCGCGTCCGTCGCGATCCTGATGGGTTTCCAGCTCTTCTACGAGCTGCCGCGCGAGGAGGCACGTCAGGCGGCCCTGAAGCGCCAGGAACAGATGCAGCAGCAGCAACCGGCGACGCCCGGTACGGAGACCGCCGCGCCGGTTCCCCTGCCCGGCGGGGGTGCCGTGCCCCAGGCGGGCCAGGCGGCGCCGGCGCAAGCGGCCGTGCCCACGCGCGAGGGTGCGATCGCTGCCGCTCCCCGGCTGAAGATCGAAGGCAAACGCGTGCATGGCTCGATCTCGCTGCGCGGCGGGCGCATCGACGACATCACGCTTGCCGACTACCGCGTCGACACCAAGCCAGGCAGCGCGGAAATCGTGCTCTTCTCGCCGGCCGGCGGCCCCTCGCCATACTACGCGGAGTTCGGCTGGACGACGGTTCCCGGCGCCAGCATCCGCCTGCCTGGCGCCGATGCCGACTGGACTGCCGACCGTCCGGCGCTCAAGGCGGGCGAGCCGGTCACGCTGAGCTGGAACAATGGCGAGGGCCTCATCTTCCAGCGCATCATCGCCATCGACGAGAATTACCTTTTCACCGTGACACAACGCGTGAAGAACGAATCCGGTGCGCCGGTCACGCTCTTCCCCTATGGCCTGATCTCGCGCCACGGCACGCCGACGACCCTGGGCTTCTATATCCTGCATGAGGGCCCGCTCGCCGTGCTGCAGGACAAGCTGATCGAACACAGCTATTCGGACCTGCGCGAGAAGGGCCGCCTGACCCAGGAAAGCACCGGCGGCTGGATCGGGATCACCGACAAGTACTGGCTCGCCGCGCTCGTCCCGGACCAGAAGCAGCCGGTGCAGGCGAGCTTCGCCCATACCCTGGCAGGCGCGAACGAGAACCGCTACCAGGTGGATTTTCTCGGCGAGGGAATGGTGGTGGCGCCCGGCGCATCGGTCGAGACCCGGGCGCGGCTCTTTGCCGGCGCCAAGGAGACGAACCTGATCGATGCCTACGAGGCGAACTACGATATCCGCCGGTTCGACCTGTCGATCGACTGGGGCTGGTTCTACTTCCTGACCAAGCCGATCTTTCACGCCATCGCCTACCTTTACAAGCTGCTCGGAAACTTCGGCCTGGCGATCCTCGGCCTGACGGTCATCATCAAGATGCTGTTCCTGCCGCTCGCCTACAAATCCTACGTGGCGATGAGCGCCATGAAGAAGCTGCAGCCCAAGATGATGGA
>JAHCJQ010000092.1 GCA_026126215.1 Alphaproteobacteria bacterium | reverse complement strand
AGGAGGGAGCGGGCGGCAATGCAGCGCGGACTGGTCACGGTCTTCGGCGGCTCGGGCTTCGTCGGCCGCTATGCCGTGAAGCAACTGGCCGAGGCGGGCTGGCGCGTGCGCGTCGCGGTGCGGCGGCCCGACGAGGGGCTGTTCCTCAAACCCATGGGCGACGTGGGCCAGATCACCCTGACCCAGGCCAACCTCAGGGTCGAACCCTCGGTCGCCGCCGCCGTGGCCGGCGCCGACGCCGTGGTCAACCTGGTTGGCATCCTTTATGAGAGCGGCGCGCAGCGCTTCGCCGCCGTGCAGGCGCGCGGCGCGGAACTCGTCGCAAGGGCGGCGCGCGCGGCCGGCGCCCGCCGGCTGGTCCATGTCTCCGCGATCGGGGCGGACGAGCATTCGGCATCGCTCTATGCGCGCAGCAAGGCGATGGGCGAAGCCGCGGTGCGGCAGGAATTCCCCGGCGCGACGATCCTGCGTCCCTCGGTGATTTTCGGCGCCGAGGACGGGTTCCTCAACCGTTTCGGCGCCATGGCGCGCATTTCGCCGTTCCTGCCCTTGATCGGCGGCGGCGCGACGCGCTTCCAGCCAGTCTATGTCGGCGATGTCGCGGCGGCCATCGCGCGCGTCCTGGCGGACGATGCCGCCGCCGGCCGGACCTATGAACTGGGCGGCCCGCGCGTCTACAGCTTCCGCGAGCTGATGGCGCTGGTGCTGCGCGAGACCGGGCGGCGCCGGGCACTGCTGCCCATTCCCTTCGCCGTCGCGGAGATGCAGGCGCTCTTCCTCGAGTTGCTGCCGGTGCCCCCGCTGACCCGCGACCAGGTCAAGTTGCTCCGCCACGACAACCTGCCGGCGGCGGGCGCGCCCGGCCTTGCCGATCTCGCCATCGCGCCGACGCCTCTCGAGGTACACGCCCCGTCGATCCTGGCGCGCTACCGCCGCGCCGGTACCGCCGCGACCCCCGCTGGAAACTGAGCTTACTGGTCCCGTCACGTAGCCCCGGGAAGGGGCTTTCGGCCGCCATGAAGTGACTGGATCAGAAAGGACCGAATCGGAACTAATTTTTATCTTCCCGCAGCAATCCCATGATCGCGAGTTATCCACAGCGCTGCGGACGATGAAATTTAGACAACAATCGTGTCCTATTTTTGATTTTCCCCTGGATTTCTGCGTAAGTCTGGCGTAGAGATGGCGCGCTCCGGCATCGGAACTTGCCTGATGGCCTTTTGGCGCCTCAGGAAATTGCGGGGAACGTGCACATGGCGGAAAGAATGTTGAAGTTCATCTCGGTGCCGCAGCGCATGCCGGACAAGCGGACAGCCACCGAACGTCGCCAGGACTTCGACGAGATCTATGCCGAGTTCCAGCGCGAGCGGGCGGCGGAGCAGGCGGCGCGTTGCTCGCAATGCGGCGTGCCCTTTTGCCAGATCCATTGCCCGCTCGGGAACAATATTCCGGACTGGCTGCGCCTGACCGCTGAAGGGCGGATCGAGGAGGCCTATGAGCTGGCGCAGGCCACCAACAACCTTCCCGAGATTTGCGGCCGCATCTGCCCCCAGGACCGGCTCTGCGAGGGCAATTGCGTCATCGAGAAGGGCTTCGATGCGGTCACCATCGGCTCGGTGGAGAAATACATCACCGAAACCGCCTGGCAGAGCGGCTGGGTCAAGCCGCGCCGCCCGCTCCGCGAGCTGGCGCAGTCGGTCGGAATCGTCGGCGCCGGCCCGGCCGGACTGACCGCGGCCGAGGAACTTCGCGCGCTGGGCTACCAGGTCACGGTTTATGACCGCTATGACCGGATGGGCGGCCTGATGATCTATGGCATCCCCAATTTCAAGCTGGAGAAAGATGTGGTGGCCCGGCGGACCGCATTGCTGGCCGAGGCCGGCGTCGTCTACCGGCCCAACTTCGAGGTCGGCCGCGACGCAAAGCTCGCCGAGCTGCGCCGCAGCCACGACGCGCTGCTGATCGCCACCGGCGTCTACAAGGCGCGCGAGGCGGAGTTGCCCGGCAACGACCTGCCGAACGCGGTTGCCGCCATGACCTATCTCACCGCCTCGAACCGCAAGGGCCTCGGCGACACGGTACCCGACTTCGAGAACGGCATGCTCGATGCAATGGGCAAGGACGTGGTGGTGATCGGCGGCGGCGATACGGCGATGGACTGCGTGCGCACCGCCGTCCGCCAGGGCGCCCGCTCGGTCAAGTGCCTCTACCGGCGCGACCGCGCCAACATGCCGGGCTCGATGCGTGAAGTGAAGCATGCCGAGGAAGAAGGCGTGGAGTTCATCTGGCTCGCCGCGCCCAAGGCTTTCCATGGCGTCGGGCGCATCCGCGAGGTGCAGGCGGTGCGCATGCGCCTGGTCGGCAACGACGCTTCAGGCCGCGGCGCGCCGCAGGAAGTGCCGGGCTCCGACTTCAGGCTGCCGGCCGACCTGGTGATCAAGGCGCTGGGCTTCGATCCGGAAGACCTGCCGCGGCTGTTTGACGAACCTGGCCTCGCGGTGACCCGCTGGGGCACGCTGAAGACCGACTTCCGGAGTTTCGAGACCAGCCTGGAGGGGGTCTTCGCCGCGGGCGACATCGTGCGCGGCGCGAGCCTCGTGGTCTGGGCGATCCGCGACGGCCGCGATGCCGCCGCCTCCATCCACAACTACCTTGCCGCCAGGGCTGCGCGCGCGGTGCCGGCGGCGGCGGAGTGAAGGCGATGGCAAGGGGAGATGAATCCATGCGCGACTGGATGACGGAGGGCGAGCGCTTCGTCGCGGAATACCGGAAGGAAGCAGGCCGCCTGGAAGCGGCCGGCGCCTACGATCCCGCCGATGAGCATGACGCCTGCGGCGTCGGCATGATCGCCGCCATCGACGGCAAGCCGCGGCGGCAGGTGGTCGAACTCGGCATCGCCGCGCTCAAGGCGGTCTGGCATCGCGGCGCCGTCGATGCCGACGGCAAGACCGGCGATGGCGCCGGCATCCATGTGCAGATCCCGCAGGATTTCTTCAAGTCGCATATCCGCGCCACCGGCTTCGAGCCGGGCGAAGGCAGGCTCGCGGTCGGCATGGTATTCCTGCCCAAGACCGACCTGTCCGCGCAGGAGACCTGCCGCACCATCGTCGAGACCGAGATCCTCAATTTCGGCCACGGCATTTTCGGCTGGCGCCAGGTACCGACCAATGTCTCCGTCATAGGCGAGAAGGCGAACGCCACCCGCCCGGAGATCGAGCAGGTGCTGATCGAGAACCGCCGGGGCCTTTCCGACAGCGATTTCGAGCGGGCGCTCTTCATCATCCGCCGGCGCATCGAAAAGCGCGTTCTGGATGCGCATATCTCCGACTTCTACATCTGCTCGCTCTCCTGCCGCTCGGTGATCTACAAGGGCATGTTCCTGGCCGAGCAGCTTTCCGTTTTCTATCCGGACCTGCTCGACGAACGCTTCGTCTCCAATTTCGCCATCTATCACCAGCGCTACTCCACCAACACTTTTCCGACCTGGCGCCTGGCACAGCCCTTCCGCATGCTCGCCCATAACGGCGAGATCAACACCCTGCGCGGCAACGTCAACTGGATGAAGAGCCACGAGATTCCGATGGCCTCGGAGGCTTTCGGCGAGTTCGGCGAGGACATCAAGCCGATCGTGCAGTCGGGCTCCTCCGACTCGGCCGCGCTGGATGCGGTATTCGAGGTGCTGGTGCGCGCCGGGCGCTCGGCGCCGATGGTCAAGACACTGCTGGTGCCCGAGACCTGGTCCAACAAGCCGATCATGCCGGAGGCGCACAAGGCGCTCTATGCCTATTGCAACTCGGTGATGGAGCCCTGGGACGGCCCGGCCGCCCTCTGCATGACCGATGGCCGCTGGGTGGTTGCCGGAATGGATCGCAACGGGCTGCGCCCGATGCGCTTCACCATGACCGACGACGGGCTGCTGATCGTCGGGTCCGAGACCGGCATGGTGCCACAGCCCGAGGAACGTATCGTCCAGAAGGGCCGCGTCGGGCCGGGGCAGATGATCGCCGTCGACCTCAAGAAGGGTCGCTTCTACGACGACCGGCAGATCAAGGACAAGCTGGCCGGCGAGCGGCCCTACCAGGACTGGGTCAAGGGCATCCTGGAATTCGACCGGCTGGTCGAGGACGCGATCGAGCCCGAACTTTTCGGTCGCGATGAACTGCGCCGCCGGCAGGTGGCGGCGGGGCTCACGCTCGAGGACATGGAGCTGATACTCCATCCGATGGCCGAGGATGCCAAGGAAGCGGTCGGCTCCATGGGCGACGACACGCCGCTCGCCGTGCTCTCCGACGTGCATCGTGGCCTGCATCATTTCTTCCGCCAGCAGTTCAGCCAGGTCACCAATCCGCCGATCGACAGCCTGCGCGAGAAGCGCGTGATGAGCCTCAAGACCCGGCTCGGCAATCTCGGCAACGTGCTGGAAGAGGATGCGAGCCAGACCCGCATCATTCTGCTTGAAAGCCCGGTCCTCACCAACGGCGCCTATGCGACATTGCGTGCGCGCATGGGCAAGTCGGCGCGCGAGATCGACTGCTGCTTCGACCCGGCCGGCGGGCCAAACGCGCTGAAAGATGCGATCCAGCGCATCCGCCGCGAGGCGGAAGACGCGGTGCGCGAGGGCTGCACGCACCTGGTCCTCACCGACGAGCATGTCGGACCGGAGCGCGCCGGCATCCCGATGATCCTCGCGGCGGGCGGCGTGCATTCGCACCTGGTGCGGGTGGGCCTGCGCACCTTCACCTCGCTCAACGTGCGCTCGGCCGAATGCCTGGACGTCCATCACTTTGCCGTCCTGATCGGCGTCGGCGCCACCACGGTGAACGCCTATCTGGCGCAGGACTGCATCCACGACCGCCATCGCCGGGGCCTGTTCGGCGACACTTCGCTCAAAGACTGCATCGCCCGCTTCAAGGAGGCGGTCGATAGCGGGCTGCTCAAGGTGATGTCGAAAATGGGCATCTCCGTCATCTCCTCCTATCGCGGCGGCTACAATTTCGAGGCGGTGGGACTGTCGCGCTCGCTCGTCGCCGACCTGTTCCCTGGCATGGCCTCGCGCATTTCGGGGATCGGCCTCGCCGGCATCCAGAAGAAGGCGCTCGAAATCCATGAGCGCGGCTTCCGCCAGCAGGCGATCGCGCTCCCCGTGGGCGGACTCTACCGCTATCGCCGGGGCGGCGAGACCCATGCTTTCGAGGGCCAGCTCATCCACATGCTCCAGGAATCGGTCGAATCCGGTTCCTACTCCGCCTTCAAGCGCTACTCCAAGGCGGTGCGCGAGCTGCCGCCGGTGGCGCTGCGCGACCTGCTCGACTTCAAGCCGCTGCATACGGCCATTCCGGTGGACGAGGTCGAGAGCATCACGGAGATCCGCAAGCGCTTCGTGACCCCCGGCATGTCGCTCGGCGCCCTCGGGCCGGAGGCGCACGAGACGCTGACCATCGCCATGAACCGCATCGGCGCCAAGTCCGACTCCGGCGAAGGCGGTGAGGCGGCCGAGAATTTCCGCCCGCGCCCGAACGGCGACAACGCCAATTCGGCGATCAAGCAGGTGGCCTCCGGACGCTTCGGCGTGACGGCCGAGTACCTGAACAATTGCCGCGAACTCGAGATCAAGATCGCGCAGGGTGCCAAGCCCGGCGAGGGCGGCCAGCTGCCCGGATTCAAGGTGACCGAGATGATTGCCCGGCTCCGCCACGCGACGCCGGGCGTGATGCTCATCTCGCCGCCGCCGCACCATGACATCTACTCGATCGAGGACCTGGCGCAGCTCATCTACGATCTCAAGCAGATCAATCCGACGGCGCAGGTCTGCGTCAAGCTGGTAGCGGAAAGCGGCATCGGGACCATTGCTGCCGGCGTCGCCAAGGCGAAGGCGGACGTCATCCTGGTCTCCGGCCATTCGGGCGGCACCGGCGCCAGCCCGCAGACCTCGATCAAGTATGCGGGCGTGCCCTGGGAAATGGGCCTCTCGGAGGTGAACCAGCTTCTCACGCTCAACAAGCTGCGCCACCGGGTGAAGCTCAGGACCGATGGCGGGCTCAAGACCGGGCGCGACATCGTCATTGCCGCCATGATGGGGGCGGAGGAATTTGGCGTCGGCACGGCGGCGCTGGTCGCCATGGGCTGCATACTGGTGCGCCAGTGCCATTCCAATACCTGCCCCGTCGGCATCTGCACGCAGCGCGAGGAACTGCGCAAGAAATTCACCGGCACGCCGGAGAAAGTGGTCAACCTTTTCAGCTTCATCGCCGAGGAAGTGCGCGAGATCCTGGCGTCCCTTGGTGTGCGCAGCCTGAACGAGGTGATTGGGCGCACCGACATGCTCTCGCAGGTCAGCCGCGGCGCTGCGCATCTCGACGATCTCGATCTCAACCCGCTGCTGGCGCAGGCCGATGCGGGCGAGTTCGCCCGTTACTGCACCCTGCAGGGCCGCAACGAGGTGCCCGACACGCTCGATGCGCAGATGCTCAAGGACGCCGAGGCGGTGTTCAGCCGGGGCGAGAAGATGCAGCTCGCCTACAACATCCGCAACACGCACCGGGCAATCGGGACGCGGCTCTCCTCGCACCTGGTTCGCAAGTTCGGCATGAACGGCCTTCTGCCCGGCCATGTGACGGTGCGCTTGCGCGGCTCGGCCGGTCAGTCGCTCGGCGCCTTCGCGGTGCAGGGGCTCAAGCTCGAAGTCTTTGGCGATGCCAACGACTATGTGGGCAAGGGCCTCTCGGGCGGCACCATCGTCGTGCGCCCGATGCCCTCGAGCCGGCTGGTCTCGAACGAGAACACGATCATTGGCAATACCGTCCTCTACGGCGCGACTGGCGGCAAGCTGTTCGCCGCCGGCCAGGCAGGCGAGCGCTTCGCGGTGCGCAATTCGGGCGCTGAAGTGGTGGTGGAAGGCTGCGGCGCCAATGGCTGCGAATACATGACCGGCGGCATCGCGGTGATCCTGGGGGCGGTCGGCGACAACTTTGCCGCCGGCATGACGGGTGGCATGGCCTTCGTCTACGATCCGGACGATCTGCTGCCGATCCATATCAACGACGAATCGGTCATCTATCAGCGACTGGCCAGCCGCCATTGGGAAGGCGTGCTGCGTGATCTGGTGGCGGAACATGTGCGCGAAACGCAGTCGGCCTTCGCCGCCGGGCTGCTCGCCGACTGGGAAGGCCAGCGCGGCCGCTTCTGGCAGGTCTGCCCGAAGGAGATGGTCTCGCGCATCCGCGAGCCGCTCTCGGACGCGGTGGCGGCGGCGGAGTAGGCGGAGCAGGGAACCTCCGATGGCAATGTATCGCGTCCATGGCATGCGGGCCTCGGGCAACTGCCACAAGGTCGGGCTGTTGCTCGATCTGCTGGGCGCGCCCTACGAGTGGGTGGAGACCGACGTCACGAAAGGTGAGACCCGCACGCCGGCCTTCCTGGCGATGAACTCCAACGGCAAGGTGCCGGTGCTCGAGATCGGCCCCGGCCAGTATCTCGCGGAATCGAACGCCATCCTGCATTACCTGGCGGAGGGGACGCCCTTCCTCCCTGCCGACCGGCTGGACCATGCGCGCGTGCTGCAATGGATGTTCTTCGAGCAATACAGCCACGAGCCCTACATCGCCACCTCGCGCTACTGGCTGCATATCCTGAAGGAACCAGAGAAGTACCGGGCGCGGCTCGAGGAATGCCGGCCGCGCGGACTGGCCGCGCTCGGCGTGATGGAGCGGCATCTGTCGGGCGCCGACTGGTTCGCCGCCGGCCGCTGCACCATCGCCGACATCGCGCTGCATGCCTATACCCACGTCGCCCATGAGGGCGGCTTCGACCTTGCGCCGTTCCCCGCGGTGCGGCGCTGGCTCGCGCGGGTTTCGGCGCTGCCCGGCTACCGGCCGATGGCGGCCTGAGCCCGCTGGCGCTCCGAGGGGGTCTCTGACCGACTTGTGATTTGCCCGCTCCCGGCGGGCTGCGGAAACTGCGCACCATCATGCGCGCCCTTTCGCTGCTCCGCCTCGTTCTCTGTCTCGGGATTTGCTTCGTCGGGCTTGCCGCCCGCGCCGACGAGCCCCATCCCGGCCCCTATCTCGAAATCGGCGCCGGCGCGCTGCTGCTGGAGGACCAAAGCATTCGCCTCGGCGGCGAGGAAGTGGCGCGCTTCGATTACGAGCCGACCTACCAGCTCGGCGGCGCCATCGGCTACCGCTTCGGCCAGACGGTGCGCTTCGCAGTCGATTTCCAGTATGCGGATGTGCGCCCCGACCGCGTACGCTTTCTCGGCACGCGCGCCGGTTTCCGCGGTGGCATCGACGCCTTCACGGTAACGCTGAACGGCTTCTACGACTTCGTCAACCGGTCGCGCATCACGCCCTATGTCGGCGCCGGCATGGGCGTGGCGATCGTCGAGCCGCGCAACCTGCGCCTGGAAGGTATGCGCCTGCGGGGCGGGGACGAGCATTTCACCATCGTCTCCGAAGGCGGCTTCGCGGTGAGCGTCACGCCGTTTCTCCAGCTTGTTCCCGCCTACCGCTTCCAGTGGATCGACGATGGCGACCGCGCGATCGAAAATTCCATCGCCCACATCCTCCGTCTCGCGCTCCGCGCCAGTTTCTGATCACGTCAGCTCCACCATCACCCATTTGCGATAGCCCGGCCGGCGCTGGAGCGCGTCGAACCAGCGGCTGAGCGCGGGCATGGCGGGCCGCTCCACCGGCAGGCGGAACCAGCGCCAGGCCATGGCGCCTGCCGGAATGTCGCCCATGCCGAAGCGCGTGCCGGACAGATATTCGTGCCGGGCAAGGTGGCCTTCGACGATGGCCCAGGCCGCTGCCGCGTCCCTGGCCGCCTGTCCGATCGCCACCATGTCCCGCCGTTCGGGCGGCGTGCGGACATGACCCCAGAAGACCGTGGTCATGGGCGGTGCGAGCGTCGTCTGTTGCCAGTCCATCCACTGGTCGGCGAGGCCGCGTTCCGCCGGGTCGTTGTTCCAGAGCGCGCCTTCGCCATGCTGTCCGCCGCCGCCGTAACGGGCGGCGAGGTAGCGCACGATGCTGTTCGATTCCCAGATGGCGAAATCGCCCTCGGTCAACAGGGGCACGCGCCCGTTCGGATTGCGTGCCAGATAGGATGGCTCGCGATTGCCTCCATAGGCGCCGCCCACATCGACCCGCTCATAGCGCAGCCCCAGTTCTTCGGCGCACCACAGCACCTTCTGCACATTGACCGAACTGGTCCGTCCCCAGATCGTCAGCATTGCACCCACCTCCCTGCGGCGAATTCGCCCGGTCCTTTGCCAGCTTCGCGCCCATCCACTAGACTGCGCGTCCATGCGTATCTTGTACCATCTCTGGCTTTCTCCCTATTGCCGCAAGGTGCGGGTGGCGCTGAAGGAGAAGGGGCTGGAGTTCGAGCTCGAGCTGGAACGGGCCTGGGAGCGCCGCGAGGCGTTCCTCGCCCTCAACCCGGCCGGACAGGTGCCGGTGCTGGTGGAGCCGGACGGGCGCGCCTATGCCGACAGCGCGGCGATCTGCGAGTATCTCGACGAAGCCTATCCCGACCGGCCGCTGGTCGGCTTCGACCCACCCGGCCGCGCCGAGACGCGGCGGCTGCTTGCCTGGTTCGACCAGAAGTTCGCCCGCGAGGTGACCGAGAACCTGCTTGGCGAGAAGCATTACCGGCGTCTGCGCGGGCAGGGCCATCCCAACTCGGAATATATGCGCGCCGGGCAGCAGAACCTGCATTACCACCTCGACTACATATCCTTTCTTGCCGAACGGCGGACCTGGCTCGCCGGCGACGATCTGTCGCTGGCCGATATCGCGGCCGCCGCGCATCTTTCCGCGCTCGACTATCTGGGCGATGTGCCCTGGGACGAGCATCCCGGCGCCAAGGACTGGTATGCGCGAATCAAGTCGCGCCCCTCCTTCCGGCCGCTGCTCGCCGATCACATTCCCGGCCTGCCGCCGCCGCGCCATTATGCCGACCTTGATTTCTGACGCTCGGGCGGCGATCCGCGCCAGGGCGCTGGCGGAGGGCTTCGATGCGGTCGGCTTCTGCCATGCGGAGGCGGTGCCGCTGGCAGGTGCGCGCCTGCGTCGCTTCCTCGCCCTCGGCCGCCATGGCGACATGGGCTGGCTTGCCGCCAAGGCGGATCGCCGCGAGAGCCCGCGCGCGCTCTGGCCCGAGGCGCGGAGCGTGGTCATGGTGGGGCTGAATTACGCGCCGGCCTCCGATCCGATGCGCCGGCTGCGGCTGCGCGAACGCGGCGCGATCTCCGTCTATGCCCAGGGCAGCGACTATCACGATCTCGTCAAGCGGCGGCTCAAGCGTCTGGGCCGGTGGATCGGCGAAACTCTCGCCTGCGACCTCAAGGTCTTCGTCGATACCGCGCCGGTACCGGAGAAGCCGCTGGCCGCCGCCGCCGGCATCGGCTGGCAGGGCAAGCACACCAACCTGGTCTCCCGCCGGTTCGGCTCCTGGCTTTTCCTTGGCGCGATCTATCTCGCGAGGGAGCTGCCGCCGGACGGACCGGAGGCGGATCATTGTGGAAGCTGCCGCAACTGCCTGGATGTCTGTCCGACCGCGGCCTTCCCCGCGCCCTACCAGCTCGATGCGCGACGCTGCATCTCCTATCTCACCATCGAGCATGCCGGGACCATCCCGCGCGGCCTGCGGCGTGCCATCGGCAACCGGATCTATGGCTGTGATGATTGCCTTGCGGTCTGCCCGTGGAACAAGTTCGCGCAGCCGACCAGACATGAGGCGCTGCGCCCGCGCGCCGAGTTCGACCTGCCGCGCCTCGCCGACCTTGCCGAACTGGACGATGGCGGCTTCCGCAAGCTGTTTGCCGGTACGGCGGTCCGGCGCATCGGCCGCGACCGGCTGCTGCGCAACGTGGCGATCGCACTTGGCAATAGCGGCGAGGCAGGGGCGGTGCCGCCGCTCAGGCGGCTGCTCGCCGATCCGGCGCCGGGTGCGCGCGCCATGGCGGTCTGGGCGCTGGGCCAGCTCCTGCCACGGAGCGACTGGGATGAGCTGCGCCGCCGGATGCTGCCC
>JAHCJQ010000091.1 GCA_026126215.1 Alphaproteobacteria bacterium | reverse complement strand
ACGTCGAACACGATGACCTTCGCGCCCGCCGCGTCGAGGGAGCGGATCAGGTCCGCATGCAGGCGACGCGGCCATGGCCAGGCGCGCGCGATCTCCGCGAAGGAGGGTTCATCGATACCGACGATGACCGGGCTTTCGCTATCTGCTGCCGGTAGCGTGACGGTCGACAGCCAGTCGTAGGCGCGGTTCTCGATTTGGCGCCACGGCTCGACGAAAGGCAGCGGAAGGGTCAGTGCCAAGGCCAGCAGCGCGACTAGCGCCAGCGCGGGATGTCCTGCGAGCCTCAGGGTCATGGCATCTAAAGCCTTTCACCGCGGGATGGAAACAGTTCTGTTGGCCGGCGGCGCGGCGAGCCGCGCGAAGCGGCGCGCAGCGCGATGTGGTGCATCGGGCCAGCGGCGCGACAAAGCGGGCGCCTGCTGCGGGCCAACCCGCCGGGACGGGCGGAATTGCGCCGATGGACAGCGTCAGTCGGCTTGGCCGTAGCCCCGCTACGACCTGCGCCGACTGACCAGCCACGCTCCAATTCCGCCACGTCAGAACGATCCCATCCCACGGTAAAAGGCTCTAGAAACGAATGGCGCTGCTCAGGATCACGGCCCGTCCCGGACCGCGGATGTCGGGCGCCACGTCGTAGCGGGTATCCAGGAGGTTGGTGACGGCGACCGCGACCTCAAGGCGCTTGTCGAAGGGTTGCCAGCTCAGCGAGAGGTCGGCCAGGGCCTGGAAGCCGAGCCACCGGTCGTTCTCAATATCGCCCTGCCGCCGGCCAGTTCCGCGAACCGCGGCCGTGGCGCGGATCTGTGCCGGATGGACCCAGGTCAGGCCGGCAGTGAAGGACTGCTTGGGGACCAGGGGCAGGCTGTTTCCCTCGTTCGGGCCGTCTTCGTCGTTCTCCGAAC
Organism: Alphaproteobacteria bacterium; assembly: GCA_026126215.1. Lineage (GTDB taxonomy): Bacteria > Pseudomonadota > Alphaproteobacteria > Ferrovibrionales > Ferrovibrionaceae > JAHCJQ01. The sequence goes on along the minus strand of JAHCJQ010000091.1, from coordinate 10,237 downwards.
GGGTGAGGGCACCGCCGGCAAAAAGTCCGATGCCGCCGCCGACCCAGTAATTGGCGGCAAGCGAGAGGCGCTGGATGGAGCCATCCCGCGCATTGATGCTTTCGAGCGTGCCGGGGATGCTCACGGAGAATCGGGTAAGGTCCTGATGCTCGCCCTGGAGCGTGGTAAAAAAGCGACGCGTCCATTCGGCATCCCAGCGCGCGATGACGCTTCTCTTTCTGCCGCCTTCACTCACCGTGGAGGAAGAAGGGAACAGCCCGATGGTCGCGACCGGTGTCAGGCTGGCATCGATCGGCAGCGCCCTTTCTTCCCGGAAGGCGACCCGCAGCCAGTGCTTCTCGTCCGGCGCCCAGGCAAGGCCGATCCGCGGGCCGCCATGGGGCGAGGAAATATCGAAATCGTTGTGGATGTAATCGCCGAACAATCCTGCCTGCAGCCAGAGATTGGGGCGGACGCGCCAGAGCGCATCCGCATGGACCTGCGCCGCTACGCCCTGCCGGCGCTCGCTGGAAATCGTCTTGACCGGATCGAAGGTCGGAAAGAGCAGGGGGCCAAGATCGCCGATGACGCCGACACCGACCTGCGTCGGCACCAGCTCGCTCGTGCGCTGGCGCCGCCAGAACGGCATGGCTTCGCCGCCATAGCTCAATTCGAGATTGCCGTAGTTGAAGAGGTGACGGGCCTGGAAGAGGAGCGCGTCCTGCCGGCTCTCCGCCCGGCCGATGCTCTTGGGGTCGAGGTTGGCAGGTATCGTGCTGGCAAGCAGCGGCGCGGTGCCGGAAAGGCCGCCGGGGGTGAGGAAAAGGACGGGATTGTCAGGTGAACCGAAGGTCGCTGTATCGTCGAACAGGCCGAGGCGATGCAGTGCGCGGGCATTGTCGAGCCCGAAATTGTTGATCAGGGAATAATCCACCTGGCTCAGGTTCGAGCCGAATGGATCCTGGTTGCGGAAAATGCTTTTTGTCCGCGACAGCCCGATGCGGGCGAGCAGGGTGTTCCGGGCCGCAAAATTGTGTCGCCAGCCGACCCCGAGTTCGAACAGGTGCCCCTCGCTCTCGTCGTCGCGGTCTGGCCGGGTCCGGCGGCCAAAAAGGCCTTCGCGCTGGCTGGTGGCAAGGAAGTTGAGGAACAGGCCATCGTCCGGCGTCGGCTGCGCGCCGAGAAACAGCACGGCGGTGCCGTCGCGCGTATCGGCGTTCGCGCGGTCGCCCGGGCTGCGCCCGTAACTCAGCAGCCCGGCATAGGAAATCGGGAAGGGGGCGAAGGTGAAGCCCTGGACGTCTAGGCTCTCGGAATGGCTTACACCGCGGCCGGGAAAGCCGATCGAGGTACTGAGGCTGAAATCGGTGAATGGCCGGCGAATAAAGTCGGTGTAGCGGTTACGCGCCGATACGGCGAGCGGGTCGAGCATCAGGCCCTGTATCAGCGAGGCTTCGCCACCCGCCGGACCGAGGGCGCGGACGAGATGGCTTTCGGCGGAATAGGGATCGAAGGAAAGTTCGCTATAATAGCTGGCCCAGTCGTTGAGCTGCAGGTTGGCATACGCGCTGCCCAGCGTATTGTTGCCGCCACGCGTCGAAGAGAGGCCACTCAGTCCGAGCCCGCCCTGGCGCCGATAGCGCTGGATCGCCTCGCGGCCGTGCTCGATGGCAGCATCCGCCTCGGCCCGGTCCTGGGCGATCACCGATTGCACCTGCGGGATGGTTGGACTGTTGGGGTCGGCACGGCTTGCCTGTTCGAGGGCTTGCCGCGCGCGGGCCTCGTCGCCCTGCTGGTAATAGCCGAGGCCCAGTCCGAGCGAGGATTCGGCAAGGACAGGGTTCAGGGTGGTGGCGCGCAGGAAACGATCGATGGCAAGGTCCGTCTGGTCCCGCTTGAGCGCCAGCAGGCCCTCGGCGTTGAGCACGTAATCGCGGTTCGGGTCGAGCGCGCTGGCGCGTTCGATCTGGCTTGCTGCTTCTTCAAGCCTCTCCTGAGCGAGCAGGAAGGCTGCGTAATTGGCCCGGTAGACCGGATCCTGCGGCGAAACTTCGATGGCGCGGCGGATCGCTGCCTCGGCCCGCCGCCGTTCGTCGATCTGGTCGAGCGCCAGCGCCATGGCGCCGAGCAGGGCCGGCCAGGACGGACTGTCCTGCAGTCCCTTGCCGTAACTCTCGATCGCCGCCTCGTAATGGAACTCGACATACTCCTGGTAAAGACCGCGGACGAGCCAGGTCATCGGGTATTGCGGATCGCTCGCCTCGGCCCGCTCGACCGCCAGGCGCATGCCGTCCATGTCATCAAGTACGTTTGCCAGCATGGCGCGCATGACGGCGATGCGCGCCTCTTCCGGAAAGGAATTCATCGCTTCCCCGGTGGCGCGATAGGCCGCGGGCAGGTCGGAGAAGGCGATCAGCAGAATGCGTAGCGAACGGACCTGTGCCGAGCGCGGATGCTCCCGCTCGAGCATGGCCAGCGTGCGTTCCGCTTCCGCCAGCCGTGCGAGCTGGATCAGGCAGACGATACGGGCCGCATCCGCCGCCACGCGGCGTTCCGCATCAAGCCCGGGCAGCGCGCGCGAGAGAAGAATCTCCGCTTCGTCGGGCAGGCGGTCACGGAACGCCAGCAGCCCGGCTAGGAAGTCGCGCCGCGCGCCGAGCGAGGCGATACCGCTTGCAGCTTCTGCCCGCGTCAGTGCTTCCCGCGCCCGTGCTGTCTCGTGCCGGTCAAAGAGAAGTTCGCCAAGGCGCAGCCAATCCGCCGCACGACGCGCCTGTTCCGGCATCGCGAGAAGGCGTGCCTCCTCGGCCCGCTTCTCCGCCGTCGGCCGGTAGCTGGCCTCATAGACGTCCGCCTGGTCGGCGAGGCGAAGGACGAAGCCCATTTGCTCGCGATCGCGCGGGCGGGCCAGGATGGTCTTGCTCGGCGCGCGGCCGATTTCGGCAAAGGCGATCTCGCCCGCGCGCACGAGAATGGCCCCTTGGGCGTTCTCGAAGGCGATTTCACCCTCGATGACAACCAGGGTGGTGGCGCCATTGGGCTCCACCGTGAGTGACCATTCGGTGCCGCGGATGGCGGCCGTCGCTGCCGGCGTCTCGATCCGGACCGCACCTCCGGTTGCGGCGCGCGACCAGGTGGTGCCCTGGCGCAGTTCCAGCAGGCTCGCGCCCGCCCGCCCACCGGCTGCCACGTCCTTGACCACCAGGGTCGAGTTGCGATGGACGCGGATCTGCGTCCGGTCGGCGAAGAGCAGGGCCAGATTGCCATAGGTGCCGGTCCGCAAGGTATCGCCGGCCAGCAGCCGCTGCGTCACCTCGACCGGGAGCCAGGCGCCACGCTCGACCGGATTGAACTCCTCGCCGCCCTGGGCGCCGATGACCTCTCCGACGCCCGGCCGCGGGCGCTCGATCGCCGATCGCGCCGGTCCGGACGCGAGCATGACGACAGCCGCCAGCGCGCAGAACGCCAACGGAACTATGCCGCGCATTGCCTTGCCATGGCGAGATAAGAAGTTTTTTCCCCCACGCGCCGCGAGGGCGCAGGGCGGAGAATTGCCCAAATCGCCCGCCCACGCAAGCGCACGCGCCGGCTGCTCACCAGGTGCGTTGCAACTCTCCCACCAGGGTATGGATCTGGCGCCGCCCGAAGCCCTTGATGTCGTGCACGCCGATATCGCGGGTGACGAACTCGTCCCGCACCAGATCGTTGGTATCGGCGCAGATGGTGATCTCGGCCGGCTGGGAATGGTGCTCCAGCCTTGCGGCGAGGTTCACCGCCGGGCCGAAGATATCGTAGACATACTTCTGAATGCCGACGAGCGAGCCGATGACGGTCCCGGTGGCGATGCCGATCCGCGCCACCCAGGCGGTCTGATGAGCGCTGTTGCGCCGTTCCAGGTAACGCCGCATGCGCAGCGCCGCGCGCGCCAGGTTTACGGTGTCCTCGCCTTCCGGCTCCGGCAAGCCGGCGACCGCGACATAGGCATCGCCGATGGTCTTGATCCGTTCGCAGCCAAACGTCTCCACGATCCGGTCGAAGGAGGTGAAGATGTCGTTCAGTTCGGCGACCACCGTGCCGGGATCGGCCTGCACCGCCATCTCCGAAAAACCCACGAAGTCCAGCATCAGGACAGAGGCGCTGTCGAAACGGCGCGGCGTGGTGGTACCGAAATCCTTGAGTTCCTCGTAGACGGAGCGCGGCATGATGTTGAGCAGGAGCTTCTCGACCCGCTCCTTCTGCTTCTGCAATTCGCGCGCGTTCTTCTCCATCATGCGGGAGTAGGAATCCATCATCTGTTCCGACTGGCGGAGCTTGGTGACGTCCTGGCATTCGGCGAGCATGAGGGTCTGTCCGCCGAACTCGACGTTGCGCACGAGAATGGAGAGAAAGGCCGAGCGCGCGCCGCGCCGAACCTCGGTCTCGAAGGCGAACGAGGGTGCGCTGGCGAGCCGTTCGCGCACGCGGTCGAGATCCACGCCGCGCAATCGCTCGGTGATCGCCCCTGGCCTGGCCAGATCGACAGGAAACCAGCGGGTGAACGCGGCATTCTCCGCCTTTACTGTCCAGTCTGCCGGATCGATCAGGGCCAGTCCGGTGGCCAGCCCCTGGGCCAGGCCGAGAACGGACTGCACCTCGGACGCGACTTCGGTCCGGCCGTCAGGCAGCCCGGGCGACGACAAGTGGTTCACGCTTCAGTACCTCCGCATGCACCTGCTCGGCATCGGAAGGAACGACGCCGTGGTCGAGCAGGGTGTCTTTCAGAATATCGGCCATCTCGCGGAACTCGCGCGGCGTGATGCCGAGGCCCAGATGTGCCCGGCGGATCACTTCGTCGGGAAAGGATGCGGGACCGCCCATCATGGATGCAATGAACTTCGTCTGGTGGTCGATCAGGGTGGCGAAGTCGGTGTTGACGAAGTAACCCTGCAGCATCTCGGACTCGAGAACGCGGTCGTAGAAAGCCGAAACGATCCTGCGGACCGAGGCGAAGCCTCCGGCGCGTTCGAATATCGTGTGGCTCATATGTGCGACTCCCTGAAAGGTGGCTGTGTCCGGGGCCTGCCGGCCCCGGACACGATGCCGTTTCACCTCACTTCGAGCGTCGATTCGAGGGTGATCGGCCTGGCGATGTTGAAGTAGTTCGGGGAGGTCTTCATGACCGTCTCGTGAATCTCCCTGAACTGCTCCGCCGTTCCGTCACCCTTGATCCGCACCGTGTAGCGGAGCTTGTCGTAGCCCGGCTTCACGTCAGGGTCGATACCGAGGAAACCCCGCAGGTCGAGTTCGCCCGCGGTCTCGATCTCGAGCGATTCGATGGCGATGCCTCGCACCGAGGCGCCGGCAACGTAGCCGATCAGCATGCAGGCGTTGAGGGCGGCCATCAGGATTTCCTGCGGATTAGGCGCGGTGTTGTTGCCGAGTAGTTCCACCGGCTCATCGGCCCGCATCCGGAAGGCGCGGTCGATGCGCCGGCCGCCGATCTCGTAGCTTTCGACGTCGGCCTCGCTGCGCGTTCCGCCGGTCCAGCGCGACTTCACCCGGAAAGCCGCAGTGCCGCGTGAGGGATCCTCGGTGATGGCCTGCACCATGCCCTGCAGGGCGGCGACGTCCAGGCCGTTTACGACGGCCTTGGTTTCCTTCATGACGTTCATCGTTCTTCTCCTTCTGTTTTTGCTCAGTCTTGCCCTTGATCGGCCCGCTGCGCGCGTCGGCTCAGGAAAAAGCGCGCGCTATTTCGGCGACCCGCGTTCCGGCGCCGGGGAGGATGCGCTCCAGCGTCGAAAACAGGTTCGGATGGGACATGCCCGACCCGAGGAAGGTCCAGCGCTGTGCCCGGAGCTGTATCTCGCTGAAGGCGGCTTTCGCCTCGGCGTCGAGTTTCCGGCCCGTCGCCCGCTCGAATGCGGCGATGTCGAGTTCGACCTGGCCCGCAAGGCCGGCATCGAGGAAGCCGCCGATTTCCAGGTAACCCTCGATCGCCCTGTCGATCCCGTCCGGCGAGCGGCCTTCGGCCAGAGCCAGAACCATCAGCGTGTCGAGCTTGGCGTGCTGCGCCTCTTCCATCCAGTGGTTGCGGAGCAGGCTCTTGAACTGATCATCGAGTTCGTGATCGTCCTTGACGCTTTCGAGATAGTGCCGCTGGGTCATCCATTCGATATGAAGAATGGCGATGGCGACGCTCAGCGGGTCGTGCTTCAGGACTTCCGCCGCGATCGCCTGCGGTGGTCCGATCACCTCGCAGTCGGTGCCGAATCCGGCTTCGAATTCCTGCCGGAACAGCTTGAAAAGGTGGATGTGCTTGGCCTCCTCGCAGGCAAAGCGGAGCAGCGCCCGCGTCCGGTAATCGTCCTCGGCAAGGAAGGGCCGTGCATGGTCCATGACGAACGGAAGGATGAACTCCTCGACCAGGCCGAACATGCACAGATAGCCGTTGCCCCTGATCTGGTTCAGCACGCGCCGCTCGTCCGGGGTGAGAAAGCCGAGCCGTTCGACGCCCGCCAGGGTTTCCGGGAGGAACCGCTTGGTGAAATCCAGCCGCTTGTCGCCGCCGACCAGATCCTCAATCCGCCAGTTGCTGCGTTCCGAGGCCTTCAGAATGCCTCTGTAGGTGTAGCTATGTTCCATCACGCTCTCCATCCGCTCGCGACCTTGCGACCCCGTCCGGCCGCGAGGGGAAATCTAGGCGCGGTGCGTGGAACCGGGCGTTGGAAGAGGGGTGGATAAATGCGTCCGAGGCGTGGTAATTGCGTGTGAGACGCACGGGTTCGTGATCGTTGTCACACGGATGCGCGGCGGGGGCCGATGTTACGGATCAGCTTGTTGGGCGAACTGGAGGTCTGGCGCGACCAGGAGCGGCTGGAACTGCCGCCATCGCGCAAGACCCGCGCCTTGCTCGCCTATCTCCTGCTTGCCCCACGGCCGCCACGGCGCGAGCAGCTCTGCGCCTTGCTCTGGGATGTGCCCGACGATCCGCGTGGCGCACTCCGCTGGAGTCTGAGCAAGCTGCGGCCGCTACTGGACGAGCCCGGCCGCAAGCGGCTGGTCAGCGCCGGCGAGACCGTGGGCATTCTGACCATGGACGTTGAGGTGGACCTCCTCTCCGCGCGCCGGCTGGCGGCATCGGACGTGGAGAGCGCAGAGACCGATGCGCTGGAACGCGCGGCGCGCCTGTTCCAAGGCGAGTTTCTCGAGGATGTGGACCTTCCTGCCTGCCCCGACTTCCAGTCCTGGCGTGCCGCGGAACGGGAGGAGGCGCGCGGGCTCGAGGCCCGCATCCTGACCGAACTGGTCGGACGGCTGTCGGGAGATCCTGTCGAGGCGCTCCCTTTTGCCCGCCAGCTCACGCGCGCGGCGCCTTTCGATGTGGTCGGGCATGTGGAACTGATCCGGCTGCTCAATGCGACCGGTCGCCATGCTGAGGCGCTGAGCCAGTACGAGATATCCTGCCGCTTGCTCGACGAAGCGGGTGAGGGCGGATCCGCGCAGGTGCGGGCTGCCTGGATGCAGGGCGCGGGGCGGAAATCCGACAAGCAAGCCGCGCCGCCGCCAGCCGCCGCGCCACTCACGCCGCCTCCGGCGGAGCCAATCGATTTCCTGGTGCCGCCGACGCCGCGGGTGCCGGAAGGCCGGCCTTCCATTGTCGTGCTGCCCTTCGAGAATCTGAGCGGCGACCCCGGCAAGGACTATCTCGCGGACGGAATCGTCGAGGAGATCACCAGCGCGCTGAGCCGGGTGCATGATTTCTTCGTCATCGCCCGCATGTCGGCCAATGCCTTCCGTGACAGCCGGCCGGACGTGCGCACGGTCGCCGAACAACTCGGCGTGCGCTATGTGCTTGAAGGCAGCGTGCGCATCGCCGAACCGCGGTTGCGCATTGCCGCGCAGCTCGTCGATGCGGAGGACCGGCGCTGTCTCTGGGCGGAGACGCACGAGGGCGTCCTGACCGATATGTTCGAGCTCCAGGACGAACTGGCGCGCAAGGTCGTCGGCGCCCTCAGTCCCAGCATCCGCGCCGCCGAGATCGCCAAGGCGCGGCGCAAGCGGCCGGAAAACCTGCAGAGCTACGATCTGGTGCTGCGGGCCTATCCGCATCTATGGGCGCACAGGAAACAGGACAATCTGGTCGCGATCGACCTGCTGGAGCAGGCGATGACCGCCGATCCGGGTTATTGCCTCGCGGCAGCACTTGCCGCCTGGAGCCATGCGCAACAGATCGTCTATCTGTGGTCGGACGACGAGGCGGCGGATGCCCGGCGCGGGCGCGAATGCGTGGCCCGGGCCGAACTTCTGGTCGAGGACGACCCGACCGCGCTGGTCGCCATCGGCGCGGCGATTACCCTGCTGCATGGCGATCTCGACGTGGCGCTGGGCTATGTGGAGCGGGCGCTTGCCCTCGATCCGAACCATGCCTGGGGCTGGATGCGGAGCGGTTTCCTGCATGCCTATCGCGGCGACCATGAAGTGGCGATCGAGCATTTCCGCCTGGCCATGCGCCTCAGTCCGATGGACCCTTTCCGCTTCAACAGCTTCATCGGCATGGCGACGTCCTATTTCACCGCCGCGCGCTACACGGAGGCAGCCGACTGGGTGCGCAAGGCGATGCGGGAGCGGCCGGGCATGACCTGGGCCTACCGCTTCTTCGCCACGTCGCTGGCGATGGCGGGCGATGTCCCGCGCGCCCGCGAGGCGATCGAGGCATTGCTGCGGGAGCGACCCGATCTGACCGTGAGCAAGGTCGCCGCCGCGCTGCCCTCCCTGCCGGAAGACATGCTGCGCAATTACCTGCACGGATTGCGGCTGGCCGGCCTGCCGGAGTGAAAGGCTCTAGCTCAGCGGGCCGCGCGCAGCGGCTCGAAGAAGTGCACCTTCAGGGACTGATCGTCGGCGAAGCGGCAGCCGAATTCGACCCTTGCCCGGGAGGAGCGGCCGTCACCCAGCCGAAACCCGAGGCTTTCGTGCCATCTGACATCGTCGTCGAGCCGCTTGAGCAAGTCCGGGCAGTGACGGGGTAGGGTACCCTCCGGGCGCTGGCGCAGGTCGATCTCGCTCTTGCGCATGACGCACTGGACCGCATGTTCGTCGAGGGTGAATACACCTTCGATGTCCAGGATGCCGCTGACCCGGACGGGCGGTGCCTGGTCGAGGATGCTTCGCTCGACACGCGAGGCGCTCACATCCTCGATTTTAAGGTAGCGGAGGTTGCGGCCGTGCGGCCCAAGTTCGGTCTGCACGGCGCGCACGCAACTCTTGGTCTGATCGTGCCAGAGCAGCCGCTGCAACATGTTCTGCGCGGCAGGCTGATGGTTCGGTTGGAGGACCGCAAGAAATGGCAGGAGAAAAGCCGCGACTGACCGGCAACGCATTTTTCCGGATGCCCCCGAAATTCAGAAAGAATCGCCGAACGCGCCTAACCTATCGGCGGCGCGCCCGACATGCACCCGGATCAATTTCCCAGCATGCGTCCAGGGGTCCAGCGTCAGCCGTTGGCCGCCTGCGGCCCTTTCGGCCGGCGCTGCGCGCCTTCGCCCGCTGTGGCGCCCCCGGCCTCGCTCATTTCGGAGGCGCTGGTCTGCACGATGCTCATCCAGCGCTCAGAGAAGCGGCGGCCCTGATCGATCATGCGTTCCATCTGGCGGGTCATCAGGTCGAAATAAAGCCTCGTCGCCTCCGCCGGATTGCTGGCCGCCTGCGCGGCGATCTCGCGCACCTGCTCGGCTGATTCCTGCCAGCCCTCCATGACCTCGCGGTTCATGGTCTCGAACTGGCGGAGCAGTTCGCATTGCGCCCGCGACAGGGTCTCGAGCCGCTGTTTCTGTGCTTCGAGGAAGGCAGCCTGACCGTCGAAAAGCTGCCCCGACTCGCCAGCCAATTCCTTTGGTTTCTGCATCGTCCCCTCCCGATTCGTGCGCGCTTTCGCGCGAATGTCGTGTGGACTCCACCATTTCGCAGTTGCGAACAAAAATGCCTGGCGGCGGGCGGAAAGGTCAGAATATCAGCCGTTTCGTGTGAAACTTTATTCTTTCGCGCGCGCAGTAACGGACTTGCGTCTGCGTGTGATGCTTAAGTTGATGGAATTGTTAACTTGTCTATGTGACAATTCAGCATAAGTCCACCTAGAGGGCTTGTCTATAGATGCATATGTCGCTGCTCCTCTATCCGGTGATGCCGTGGCTGCTGGCCGCGGAGCTGGGCGCGGCTTACTGGCGCGGCCTGGCCGGCCTGGGGCGGCGGGAAGATGCGGAAATCCTGCCATTTTCGG
>JAHCJQ010000090.1 GCA_026126215.1 Alphaproteobacteria bacterium | reverse complement strand
GGGCCTGCAGCTCGCGCATCAGCGCCTCCTGCATCGGCTTCACGTCGGGCAGGCCGAGAAAGCTGCGCGCCTCCTCCGGCGTGCAGTCGACATTCACCGTGATCTTCATATCTGGTCTCCCTGGAGCACCGCCGCTAGGCTGCCCAGACCCTAACAGAACCAGTGCGGACCTTGCATGACCGATTTCAGCCGCAACAATCTCGACCGGGAGACCAGCCCCTACCTGCTGCAGCATCGCGACAACCCGGTGCACTGGCAGCCCTGGGGCCAGGCGGTGCTCGATCATGCGCAGGCGACCGGCAAACCGATCCTGCTCTCGGTCGGCTATGCCGCCTGCCACTGGTGCCACGTGATGGCGCACGAAAGCTTCGAGGATACTTCCATCGCGGCCCTGATGAACGAACTCTTCGTCAACATCAAGGTCGACCGCGAGGAGCGCCCCGATATCGATTCCATCTACCAGACCGCGCTCGCCCTGCTCGGCGAGCAGGGCGGCTGGCCGCTCACCATGTTTCTCACCGCCAGGGGCGAACCGTTCTGGGGCGGCACCTACTTCCCGCCCGCGCCGCGCTATGGTCGGCCGGGCTTCGCCGACGTGCTGAAGCGCGTGGCCGAGATCTACCGCACCGATACGGAGACGATCGAGAAGAACCGCACGGCGCTGCTCGGCGCGCTGAAGCAGCGCGCGCGCACGCAGCGTCCGGACGGCGGCGTGCCCGACCTCTCGCCGGCGCTGCTCGAGCGCATCGCCGAGCGGCTGCTGCGCGAGGTCGATCCGGTCCATGGCGGTCTCGGCACGGCGCCCAAGTTTCCGCAATGTCCGATCCTCGAACTGATCTGGCGGTCGCATCTGCGCACCGGCCGGGCGGAACCGGGCGCGGCGGTGACCAACACGCTCGAGCGCATGTGCCAGGGCGGCATCTACGACCATCTGGGTGGCGGCTTCGCGCGCTACTCCACCGACCAGCAATGGCTGGTGCCGCATTTCGAGAAGATGCTCTACGACAATGCCGCGATGCTGGAGCTGCTCTGCCTCGTCCATGCGCGCACGGCAAGCCCGCTGTTCGAGGCGCGCATCCGCGAGACGGTCGGCTGGGTGCTGCGCGAGATGGTGGCCGAGGGCGGCGGCTTCGCGGCGACGATCGATGCGGATTCGGAAGGCGAGGAGGGCCGCTTCTATGTCTGGAGCGCCGCCGAGATAACCGAACTGCTGGGCGACGAAGCCGCGTTCTTCGCGGAAGCCTATGACGTGCGCGAGGGCGGCAACTGGGAAGGCCACACGATCCTCAACCGCTCGCATCGTCCGCAGATGCGCGCACCGGACGAGGAGGCGCGGCTCGCCGAATTGCGCCGGCGCCTGTTCGATGCGCGGGAGCGGCGCGCGCGGCCGGGCTGGGACGACAAGGTGCTGGCCGACTGGAACGGGCTGATGATCGCGGCCCTGCTCGCCGCCGCCGCGCGGTTGCGCGAGCCCGCGTGGATCGCGCCCGCGCGCCGCGCCTTCGATTTCGTCGCCACGCGCATGCAGCGGGACGGGCGGCTGTTCCATTCCGCGCGCGGCGGCATCTGCCGCCATGCCGGCATGCTCGACGATTATGCGGCCATGGCGCGCGCGGCGCTGGCGCTGCACGAGGCGACGGGCGAGGCACGCTTCCTCGATCAGGCGGCGAGCTGGACCGCGACGCTCGACCGGCATTTCTGGGATGCGGAGCAGGGCGGCTACTTCTTCACGGCGGACGACGCCGAAGCCCTCATCGCCCGCACGCGCCATGCCCATGACAATGCGACGCCATCGGGCAACGGCCTGATGCTCGAAGTGCTGGCGAGGCTCCATCACCTGACCGGACGGACCGAGTATGGCGCGCGGGCGGAGGCGCTGCTGCATGCCTTCCTGCCGGAGATCGGCCGCAACTTCTTTCCGCTGGCCACCTTGCTCAACGCGGCCGAACTGCTGCTGGCGCCGGTCAATGTTGCCATCGTCGGCCGGCGCGAGGCGGACGACACGGCGCGCCTGGTCCGCGCGGCGCTGGGCGCGGGCCGGCCCGGCCTGGTGCTGCAGGTGGTGGCGCCGGACGAGAGCCTGCCCGCCGGACATCCGGCCACGGCCAAGTCGCAGCTCGATGGCCGCGCCACCGCATATGTCTGCATCGGCCCGACCTGTTCGGCGCCGGTGACGGATGCGGCAGGGCTCGAGGCGGCGCTGGCCGGAAGATGAACGGCCCGGCCCGGCGCACGATGATGAGCCCGCTCGGGCCGCTCACGGTGAGCGTCTCCGCGGGCGCCATCCGCGCGCTCGACTGGTCCGCGCCGGCGCCCGAAGGCGACGACCCGCTTCTCGCCGAAGCCCTGCGCCAGCTCGAAGACTATTTCGCCGGAAGGCGGCGGCATTTCGATCTGCCGCTGGCCCCGGAAGGTCCGCCGCACGAGCAGGCCGTCTGGCAGGCGATGCGCGATATCGGCTATGGCCGGACCGAGACCTATGGCGAACTGGCGCGGCGGACGGGTTCGGTTGCCCGCGCGGTCGGCCAGGCCTGCGGCGCCAATCCGATCCCGATCATCATCCCCTGCCACCGGGTGATGGCGGCCGGCGGCGGCTATGGCGGCTATTCCGGCAAGGGCGGCGTCGAGACCAAGAGCTTCCTGCTCCGCCTCGAAGGCGCGATCCTGATCTGAAAGCCGGCGGGCAGGGAGCGTGTCGGCGTCAGAAGATGAGCCGCGCCGCGCCGAGCGCCAGGCCGGCGATGGTGAGCACGGAGCCGATGAAGATCTTCGTCTGCCGCTCGAACACTGTGTCGATCCTTGCCGCGAGAAGGTCGATCTTGCCCTCGACCAGCAGGAAGCGCCGGTCGTGCATCTCGAGATGTTTGCCGATCTCGTCGAAGCGCAGGTCGACCTTGTCGAACCTGCCGTCGATTTCGGCGAACCTCCGGTCCATATCGGCGAAGCGTCGATCCACGTCGACGAACTTCCGATCCATATCGGCGAATCGCTGATCCACATCGGCCGACAGACGGTCGATCGCGCCACGCAGCCCGGCAACATCGTCCTTGGTGGCGGCTGTCATCTCGATGACCTTCTCGGCCGTCGAAGCAATCGCCTCGGCCTGAACCCTGGAAAAGCCCGCACCCTCCAGACTCTGGAGAAGATCGACGGCAGTGGCAACCTTCATGACAACTCCCACGCGAACATCGTGGCGCAGTGGCCTGTTTGCCGCAGCCTCGCGGCGCGGACGCTTGCAGTGTAGGCATGGGTGATGCGCCGGGAAATACGCCATCCGGCCTTCGACGAACCCACCCTCACCCGACCACTTGATCCGCTTCGCGGCTCAAGCCCGCAAAGCGGGAGAGGGCTTCCATCTTCTCCCTCTCCCACTTGTGGGAGAGGGTCGGGGTGAGGGAAGGGCGAAATGCCCGCTCAGCGCGCCGCCGCCTCGATGCGGAGCTGGCGGGCGCGGGTCAGGATGGCGTTTTCCAGATCGACCACGGTCTGGGTCGAGACCGCCTCGTTGTTCCAGCCATAATCGGGACCGGGCCGCGCTTCCTTGAACACCGCGACCTTGACCCCGTCGGCGCGCAGCCGCCGGTCGAGGATATAGACGGTGACCTTGAACCGCTCGGTATTGGTGCCGGGCGGGCTGTACCAGTCGGTGATGATGACGCCGCCGAAGGGATCGGCGGAGGCGAGCGGCATGAAGCCCACCGTGTCGAGCGAGGCGCGCCAGAGGAAGGAATTGACGCCGATGCCGGCCCCCGCGCCATCGCTCTCGGCCGGTCCGCGATTGACGCCGATGCCGATGCCGCCCGGGCCGAAGATCGTCTCGCGCGGCTTGCCGGTGTTGTCGCGCGCCGTCCGCTCGCCGGGCTGGCGCTCGGGGAAGCCGGCCGAGGTGTCGACGCCGCTGCAGGCGGCGAGCCCGAGCGCGGTGGCGAGCGCCAGCGCCGGAGCCAGATGATGCGTCCAGGCGAAAGACACGGGACACCCCCGAAGAATTGAACACCCAAGGCGCTCTTGCGCCCTCTCGCCTGTCTATATGCCGCCAATTGCCCGCCCGCGCAAGGCGGCAGCCCGACCCGGCCGCGCCGCCTGCTTCAAGGGCCATGCGACCTCGCCCGTCGCTCACATCACCGTGATAATAATGTGATAATACAAGCAAGGCTAGATTTACGATTATTTGTATTTCTATTCAAAACTGTTTTCAAGAATATTCTGTGATACGGGCGCAACATTCATCTCCATTGTACGATCTCTCGCGATTTCGATTTGATGACTTGCCGGCGCACGTGCAACACCAGCCACGGAAACCGGCGCCGTCTGTCCCGAAACGGACCGGCCGCTCGCGGCCACGGCGACCAGACAGGGTTTCAGGTCAAGAAGTCATCGAACGGAGAACGTACCCAATGAAGAAGGTGTTATTCGCAACCACCGCGCTGGTGGCGCTGGGCCTCAACGCCCCGCTCGTCACCTCCGCCCAGGCCCAGGACAAGGCCGCCAGCGTGAAGCCGATCAGCATCTCGATCGGCGGCTATTTCCGAGCTTTCGCCATCGCCGGGTGGCAGGACGATGGTCAGCGGGACAACGGAATTTTCAATGTGAGCCCGACCGGCGTGGTGACCCCGGTCGCACCGACGTCATCACCGATCCGCAGCCATGGCATCGGCCGTGAATCGGAGATCCATTTCCGCGGCGAGACGGCGCTCAATAACGGCCTGCGGGTCGGCGTGCAGGTGGAACTGGAAGGCGAGACCTCGGCCGACCAGATCGACAATACCTATCTCTACTTCCAGCATGCGAGCTATGGCCGCGTCATCGTCGGCGAGGATTTCGGTTCCTCGGTCAAGACGCACAAGGGCGTGGTCGGCCTTCCCGTGGGCATCACCTCGGTGGCGCACTTCGCTTCCCACGCGACCTTCAGCGGCAAGCTGAACACCGCAGGCGGCGGTGGATCGATCAACACCTTCATGATTCTCGACGGTGTGAACGACAAGTTGATCTACGACACCCCGCGCATCTTCGGCTTCCGCCTCAGCGGCTCCTACACGCCCGACGACAAGGCGGCGGGCTCCGGCACGCCGGTCGGCGCTTCCGGCCAGGGCCTCAATCCGGAACAGAACGGCTTCGGCTCGGTGTCGCAGGTCTGGACCGTGTCCGGCGACTACATCAACAATTTCGGCGGCCTCGGTCTTGCCACCAGCGCCGGCTATCAGCGTGGCTACCGTGAATACGACGCGATCGGCCGCGATATCGGCAACGATCCCGATAGCTGGAATGTCGGCCTCGAACTCTCCTACGCCGGATTCCGCGTCGGCGGCGCCTACAAGCAGATCAACAACAACATCGCCGCCGTTTCGAATCCGGGCGCCCGCGGCTTTGTCGGTGAGCGGTTCCGCAACGGCATCGTCGCGCGCAACCTGGTGGAGGGTAAGCGCGAGGACTTCATCGTCGGCGCCGACTACACCTTCGGTCCCTGGACCTTCGGCGTCTCCTACGGCTTCGCCAGCCAGCACGACGTGCGCGTGCGCGATGGTGTCGGCGCGGTCCGCCGCACCACCGACGACCTGAACCAGTGGACCGTGGGCGCCTCCTACACGTTGGGCCCGGGCATCACTCTGTTCGGCGGTTACTACGGGTTCGACATCGAGGGCGCCTGCCGCGGCGTTTCCGGCGACGGCACCGGCACCACGCGGCTCAACCGCACCTGCGCCTCCAACGACGGGCACATGTTCCTGCTGGGCACCCAGCTCAACTTCTAAGGACCGGCTTTCGGCTGATATCCCTTACAGGCCCGACTTTCGGGGCGCGGTGGCAACACCGCGCCCCTTCTTTTTGCCCGGCGATATCCAACCGGGCCGGCCGGGCGCCGGCCTCGCGCCGCCGGTCCCCGCCCCGATCCCGGGTTAACGATATATTACCTTGAAGTATCAAGGATTTCCGGTTCCGGCCGGGCTTCGGCATCACTCGCCTAAAGCGCGATATTCTACAGCTTCTAGAAACTCCGGGTTCAGCAAACCTGGCCAAACTGTGTCTAGCCCGCCACATGGCTGACGATTTGATCTCACGCGCCCGTTACCGGCTTGACCCTCCAAGGTCAATCGGGCGACATAGCGCCACCGGAAGAAGAATGGACTCTGGGATCATTACCCGTCCGCAGAGAACCAGTCGAAGCCTGTAACGGAGAACAACCGAATGAAGAACGTTCTATTCGCAACGACGGCGCTCGTTGCCCTTGGCCTGGTTCCGCTCGCGGAAGCGCAGGCCCAGGACAAGAAGCCCGCCGAGAAGCCGATCAGCATCCGCGTCGGCGGTTACTTCCAGGGCCAGGTGGTCTTTGGCACGAACGAGGACAGCACCCGTCGTGGCGTGACCGGCGGCAACAAGATCCGCAATTACGGCATCGGCCGTGAGTCGGAAATCCACTTTGCCGGCGAGACGCAGCTCAATAACGGCCTGCGTGTCGGCGTCCAGGTGGAGCTGGAAGGCGAGACCTCGGCGGACCAGATCGACAACACCTACCTGTACTTCCAGCATGCCAATTGGGGTCGCGTGATCCTCGGCGAGGACTGGGGTTCGGGCCTCAAGGTCGCCAAGGGCACGGTCGGTCACATCACCGGCATCGGCGCCAACTCCCACTTCGCTTCGTTCGGCGGCGACCAGCGCCCCGGCACGAACTTTGTGGGCGGCGGTCGTCTGAACACGATCATGATTCTCGATAGTGTCAACGACAAGCTGATCTACGACACGCCCCGCATCTTCGGCTTCCGTGGCAGCGTCTCCTTCGCCCCGGACGACAAGGGTCGCGGCAGCGCCCTGCCGGGCGGCGGCGGCGCCACCGGCGTCGGCCTGAACACCAAGGAAGACGGCTTCGCCAACATCTCCAACGTCTGGACGATCGGCGCCGACTACATCAACACCTTCGGCCCGGTCGGCGTGGCCTTCCATGCCGGTTACCAGCGTGGCTATCGCGAGGACACCAACAACGGCCCGACCTCGCCGAACAGCAAAGATCCGGACAGCTTCTCGCTCGGCGCCGAGGTCGGCATGGCCGGCTTCCGTGTCGGCGCGGCCTGGAAGCATATCAACAACAACCTCGGAGCGTTCTCTGCCGCGGTGGCGACGCAGCGCGGTCTGGCCAATCTTGGCCCGACCGGTGCCAACTCGTTCCTCGGCGACCGCGACGACTTCACGGTTGGCGTTGATTACACCTTCGGGCCCTGGATCGTCGGCGCCACCTACGGCTTCGCCCGTCAGGAAGGCGTACCGACCCGGGTGAACAACCGCAGCACCGATCGCCTGGATCAGGTGACGGTGGGCGCGGCCTACACGCTTGGCCCGGGCATCGCGCTCTTCGGCGGCTATATCTGGAACGAGTTCGACGGCAAGTCGGGCACCGGCGCGACCCAGCCCAAGAGCGGGGACAACACGGCGCACCTGTTCCTGCTGGGTACCCGTCTGACCTTCTAATAAATCCAAGACTGGACTATCGACTGATCGGCGCGGTAACCCCGCGCCGATCTTTTTTGTCCGACCCTCTCCGGCATGCGGCTTGCAGTTCTGCCTATGCAGCGCAACCGAGGCGCTGCAATTCCCGCAGAACGGAGATCGGACCCCCCATGATGACCAAGAGAATGGCAGCGACCGCCCTGCTTCTGGGCAGTCTCACACTCGTCGCCCCCGCCCGCGCAGACGACGATCCCTTGAGCCTCGCCGGCGCGGTGACTTTCGGCTCGGACTATGTCTATCGGGGCATCTCGCAGACCGACAACGACCCGACCGTGCAGGGCAGTCTCGAAGTCGGCTATGCGCTGTCGGAGAAGTTCAGCCCCTATGTCAGCCTGTGGGGCTCCAACGTCGATTTCAAGACCGGCGGCAGCGAGAATGCGAGCCTCGAACTCGACGCCACACTGGGCGCCCGCGGCACCTTCGCGCTGACCGAAAGGCTCGGCCTCGAATACGACGCCAGCGTGATCTACTACCTCTATCCGAAATCCAAGGCGAGCCGCGACTTCAACTTCGTCGAGTTCGGCGCCTGGGCCGGGCTCGCCACGCCCTGGCTCACGCCGGGCGTCGGCTATCGCTATTCGCCCGATTTCTTCGCATCCACCGGCGATGCCAGCTATCTCTATGGCACGCTCCAAGTCCCCGTCCCGCTCGGCCTGGAAAAATACGAAATCTCGCTCAACGGCCGTTTCGGCCGGCAATGGATCCAGGACAATACGAAGTTCGGCGCCCGCGACTACAACGAATGGAGCGCCGGGGTCACGTTGACCTATGTACCCTGGGACCTCTCCGTGACCGCCGCCTGGCAGGACACGAACCTGAGCAAGTCGGAATGTTTCGGCGGCACCAAGCTTTGCCAGTCGCGCGGCGTCGTCACCCTGACCAAGAGCTTCTGAGGGCCGAGCGCACGAAGGAAACCAGCGCCCCGGGCGCGGCGGCGAGGGCGGCGAGACAGGGCACCGGCTCGCGCTGCAGCCGGTCCACTTCCGCCGCGTCCGCCCGCCCGGCTAGCTGCGGCAGCGCGTCCAGCGGCAGGCCGAGCGAGCCCATGCAGCCGACGCGCCCCGCCGCATCCTTGCGCAGCTTGGCAAGGCCGCAGGGCGCGTGGCAATGCGGGCCCGCGAAGGGGATGGTCCAGGCGGCGAGGTTGCGGAAGCGGCCCTGCAGCACGTCGGCCGGGGCGGAGGAATAGACGGTGACGCCGGGCACCGCCGTGAGCTTGGCGAGGTGCGAGGGACCGGAATCGGCAAAGACCGCGAAATCGAATCCGTCGATCGCCTGCATCAGCGCGCCGATGCACTCGAACTGCTCGACGATGCGCACCGAAGGCGGCAACCGGCCATGCAGCGCCGCACGATAAAGCTGCCCCTGGCGCTGGCCGGCATTGAGCACCATGGTGACATCGCCCTGCTCCGCCAGTCCTTCCGCCAGCGCGAGGCCGACCGACGGCGGCAGGGTGCGCAGCGGCGAGGAGGCGATGGGAAAGAGGCCGATGGCGGGCCGCGCCGTTCCCGGCGTCATGGCCCGCGCGGCCGAGGGATAGCGCGCCTCGTCGGCCGCGATGCCGCCGAAGGCGCCGAGCAGTTCGCCTTCCATGTCCACCGGCCAGGTATCGATGCTGCGCCGGCTCTCGAGCTGGCCGAGGTCGACGAGAAGATTCCAGCGCCGGATCTCGCGCCGGCCGATCCAGAGCGGGAAGACGCGGATGCGCGGATCGCGCAGGAAGATGTCGGAACAGGAGCGCGCGCAGAAGACGCCCACCGCCTGCGGCCGCTTCGCCGCGATGAAGGCGGAAAGGAAAAGCGCGATGGCGGCATTCTCGCCCAGCGCCTCGCCTGGCAGCAGGAACAGCACCTTGCGGCCGCGATAATCCGTATGGGCCCATCTCTCGCGCGCGAGGCAGGGCAGGCTGGCGCGCGGCTTGAGCACGCGGAAGACCTGCGGATTGCCGAGCAGCACCTGGTTGGCGAAGGGCTCCGACGAGGTGAGATAGCGCTCGCGCGCCTGGCCTGCCTGCTCACTCTCCGGCGCCGCATTGGGCTGGCGGAAGCGGAAGGGCGCCGCCGCCTCGAACTCGAGCAGCGGGGTGAGCGTCAGGGGTCCGCTCATCCCTCTGCCGCCTTCACCGCGCGCAGGGTGATGGCGATCTCCTGGATCACGTTGTTGAACTGCCGCGCCGCCTCCATCAGCTTCTGTGCGTCGATCTCGCGCCTGGCGAAGCGTGTGCGCCAGGGTTCCGCCGGCACCATGTTGGCGCTCTCGATGGCGAAGTCGATGCCGAGATAGAGGCCAAGCGGGGAATTGGCGATGCCCTTTCCGGCCCATTCGCGGTTCTTCGCCTGGCTGAAGAGTTCGAGCCCCTCCGGCGTGATCGGGCGCACATGGGTCGGGTCGTTGAGAAAACTGTCATGGCGCGGATGCGGCACGACGATGCGCACCAGCGCGCCCGGGCGGCAGACGCGCCAGAGTTCGCGCATGATGGCGAAGTAGCTCTGCACGTCGCGGCCGAGATGTTCGAGCACGTGGCTCATCAGCACTTCTTCGGCCGCGTTGTCCGGCCAGGGCCAGGGCGTGGCCTCGAGATCGACCACTTGGTCGGGCGCGCAGGCGGCCTCGCGGTCCACGTTGACGTAGCCTTCCTTCCGGTTGTTGCCGCAGCCGAGATTGAGCTTCATGACCCTCGCTTCGCGTTGCCCGCCGATGGTGGCGAACTCTAGACTGTGCCCCATGATTCTCAAAGTCACCGCCGATGGCTGGTTCGAGGCGGCGGGCGCCCGCCTGCCTTGCGCGCTGGGGCGTGGCGGCAGGCGGGCGGACAAGCGCGAGGGTGACGGGGCGACGCCGACGGGCCGCTTCCCCCTGCGCCGCATGCTCTACCGCGCCGACCGCATGGCGCGGCCGGCGACCCGGCTTCCCGTCCGGGCCATCGCGCCCGACGATGGCTGGTGCGACGATCCGGCGGACGGCGCGAACTATAATCGCCCGGTCCGTCTGCCCCACAGGTCCAGCGCGGAGCGGCTTTGGCGCCCCGACCATCTCTACGATCTGATCGTCGTGCTCGGCCATAACGACGATCCGCCGGTGCCCTTCGTCGGCTCGGCGATCTTCCTGCACCTGGCGCGCGATGCCTATGCGCCGACCGAAGGCTGCGTCGCGCTGGAGCAAGCACATCTGCTCTGGCTGCTGGCGCGCGCGGCGGAAGGCGATCTTCTCGTGGTGGAGCCGCCGGCTTGAGCGAGGCGCGCATCAGCCCCTGGCTCTGGCTTGCCTTCCCGCCTGTCATGCCGTTGCTGCAATATGCGTTGCGCGCCGCCGATGCCGACTTCTACCGGCGCTGGATCGAACCGGAGCTGGGCCTCGTCGAGCTGGCGACGCCGGCCCTCCTGCTGCCTGCCATCGCCCTCGCGCTGGCGTTGTTCGCGCGCCGGCACGCCCTTCCCTCCCCCTGGGCCGGGCGCTGGTTCCTGCTGGTCGGACTGGGCTGCGTCTACTTCGCCGGCGAGGAGCTGAGCTGGGGCCAGCATCTCTTCGGCTGGGCGACGCCGGAGGCGATCCAGCGCCTCAACGACCAGGGCGAGACCAACCTGCACAACATGTCGAGCTGGCTCGACCAGAAGCCGCGCGCGCTGCTCAAAGCCTTCGTGCTGCTGGGCGGCGTCGTGGTGCCGCT
>JAHCJQ010000009.1 GCA_026126215.1 Alphaproteobacteria bacterium | reverse complement strand
TGGACGCGCCGGCACCTGTCTGCTGCTTTACGGCCAGCCGCTCGGCGAGACCGCGCGGGCCCGCCTCAAGATCCTGCGCGAGACCGAGGATGGCTTCCGCATCGCCGAGGAGGATCTGCGCCTCAGGGGCGCGGGCGAACTTCTTGGCACGCGCCAGAGCGGGCTGCCGGAGTTCCGCATCGCCGACCTGGCCGCACATGCCGATCTGCTGGAAATGGCCCGCGACGAAACCAGGCTTATCCTTGCGCGCGATCCCGAACTGTCCGGCCCAAGGGGCCCGGCTCTACGCATTCTGCTGTATCTTTTCGAGCGGGACGAGGCGGCGCGCACCATCCGTTCGGGCTAGAGCCTTTCACCGCGACTTAAGGCCGAGAGGTAGTGCCGGCTGGCCGGCGCCGGCCGGCCCACGGTCCAGCGGCAGGACCATGCCACCCGAGACCACGAACTTCATCCCCTCCTCCACCGTCATGTCGAGAAAGATCGCCTCGCTGCGCGGCACGACCATGAGATAGCCCGAGGTCGGGTTGGGCGAGGTCGGAACGAATACCGTGATCATGTCCATGTCCAGTCGCCGTGCCACCTCGCCAACGCCATCGCCGGCGAGAAAGGCGATGGCCCAACTCCCGGCGCGCGGAAACTCGACGGCCACCACTTGACGAAAGGAACTGGAAGATTGTGCCAGCACGGTCTCGAAAAGCTGCTTGAGGGCGCTGTAGATGCTGCGTACCACCGGCATGCGCGAGAGAATCTTCTCGCTGATGCGGATCAGGCTGCGACCGAGGAAGTTGGCGGTGAGAAACCCGACCAGGATCAGCCCGCACACCACCACGATCAGGCCAAGTCCGGGCACGCTGAACGGCAGGTAGCGGTCCGGGTGATAGGCGTTCGGCACGAGGAGCGCCACCTTCTCGTCAACGAAGCCGATGAAGGACCAGGCGAGGTAGATGGTGATGCTGATCGGCGCCGTGACGATGACGCCGGTGAAGAAATAGGTGCGCAACCGCAAACCGAAGCTCATCCCGAGGGGAGCCGGTCGCGTTGCTCCGTCGTCGTGTTGTTCGTTCATGGACAATGGGCCGGAAGGATCAGTAGGTGCATGGATGATGCCTGTGCAAGAATGTGCCGTGTCGCCTCGATCTCATGCAAGAAAGAACGTCTTGAACTCGGCAAGCACCTGATCGGGGAGTTCTTCGGGCAGATAATGCCCGCAGTCGAGCGGACGTCCATGCACGTCCGCGGCACGCTCCCGCCAGGCCGCCAGGACGTCGTAGTGCTGGCCGGTGAGGTTTCGTCCGCCCCAGAGCGCGAGAAGTGGGCAGGCAAGTCTGCGGCCGGCATCTGCGCGGTCGTGCTCGAGATCGATCGAAGCAGCGGCTCGGTAATCCTCGCAGGAAGCATGGATGGTCGCCGGATTGGCATAGCAGCGCTCGTACTCCTTCAGCGCCATTGGGTCGAAGACGCCGCGGTTGCTGCCCCATGCGCCAAGCTTGCGGTGGAGATAGTAGATCGGATCGGCGCCGATCAGCCGCTCGGGCAGGTCGAAGGGCTGGATCAGGAAAAACCAGTGGTAATAGGCGGTGGCGACGGTCTTGTCGACATGGGCAAAAACATGGGCCGTGGGCAGGATGTCGAGCACCGCGAGCCTGATCACCCGTTCGCCATGATCCAGCGCCAGGCGATGCGCGACCCGGCCGCCCCGGTCATGGCCGGCCAGGTGAAAGCGCTCGAAGCCGAGCCGGCCCATGACCTCGACCTGATCGCGCGCCATGGCCCGTTTGGAGTAGCTGGAATGATCCGGCTGGGTTGGCGGCTTGCCGCTGTCGCCATAACCGCGCAGATCGCTGGCCACCACCGTGAAATACCGGGAAAGTTCTGCCGCCACGCGGTGCCACATGGCGTGCGTCTGCGGAAATCCATGTAACAGCAGCAGCGGAGGCCCGGCACCACCGATCACCAGATTGATCTCGGTCTCCGTCGTGGCAATACGTCTGGTCTCGAATCCCGGAAACAACATTTACGCCCCCAGCTTGCCCGGCGACCAATCTAGCGCATTCCCCGGTAGTTGCTATGGCCCCGCTGGCAGGAGCGTCGCCACCTCGGCCGCATCCCACTGGCCGATCAGCCGGTTGCGGTAGGGTTGCAGGAAAGCAGGCGGCACCGGCGCCGGCCGGTCGCGCCGCCAGACCATCAGCACCGCGCCGGCCGGATGCGCCTCCGCCCAGCCACGCGCTTCCGCCGGGCGCAGAACCGTGAGAGGCCTTTGCAGCCGCCCGAGAAAGTCGAGCTGCCCCTGATACCGGCCAAGAAAGGCGACCGGCCGCCCTTCCGCCTGGAGGTCAGCCACATGGGTGGCGATCGGCGTCAGATCGTAATACGGCCGCGCGTGCGGCCCGGCGGCCAGATGGATCGCCGCGACAAGCCCGGCACAGCCCAGCGCCGGGGCGAGCGGGCCGCGCGGCAGGAAAGCAGCGAGGGCCGCGAGGATCGCGGCCGCGGCTCCAACCGGCAGCGCCGCCGCGCGCACCCAGTCCGGCAGGCCGCCGAGCCCGCCCGGCAGCGCACCGGCCAGATCGAGTAGCCCGAGCCCGATGAACGATGCGGCGGCGGCGGCCGGCAACAGGATCGCCACCGCACGCTCCCCGCTGGCCGCGGCCGGCAGTCCCGGCATGAGGATCCGCGCCAGCGCAAGTGCGAGCGGCGGCAGCAGCGGAAGCAGGTAGTGCACCTGCTTCCCGCTCACCAGCGAGAACGCGACCAGGCCGGTCAAGAACCAGAGCAGGCAGAAGCGCAAGCCCATATCGGGCCGGCGCAATGCTCCAGGCAGTCGGCGCCAGAGGCCGGGCAACAGGCACCAGGGCAAGGTGATGGCGGGCAGCAGGGCGAGATACCACCACGCCGGCCGGCGATGGGCAAAGCTCTCGACGATCCGCCCGGCAGACTGTTCGAGGAAGATGGCTTCGGCATAGGCCGGACCGCCCTGCCGCGCCGCCGGCACCGCCCAGAGCAGGGCCAGTGCCGCGCCGAGGAGCAGACCAAGCGCGAGGAGGCCAAGCCAGCTCCACTGGCGGCGCGGCGCACCGCCGAGGGCGATCCGCGCAGCAAGGGCAGCCGCCAGCACATGGACCAGGATCACCGGCCCCTTGGCGAGCGCGCCAAAACCCGTTGCCAGCGCGAAGAGCAGCAGCCCGCGCCGCCAGCGCGCGTCCTGCAAATCGAGCAGGCCATGGGCCGCGACCAGGGCAAAGACCGCCAGCATTGTGTCGAACATGGTGAGCGTGGCAAAAACGGCCCAAAGCAGCGTGCCGACCAGGATCAGGGGAGCTGTCGCCGCGGTCCAGCCGCCGTCTTCGCCAGGCCAGAGCCGCCGCGCCAGGGTCGCCGTGAGTGCCAGAGCGACCAGCCCGAAGGCCGGAGCCACCAGCCGCGCCACCCATTCCAGCGGCCCGGCGAACGACCAGAGCAGATTGACAAGCCAGAACAGGAGTGGCGGCTTGTGACTATAGGGCTCGCCGTTGAGATGCGGCACCAGCCAGTCGCCGTCCCTGAACATCTCCCAGGCCACCGACAGATAGCGCGTCTCGTCGACGGGCAGCAGCGGGCGCATCGCCAGCGCGGGCAGCACCAGAACCAGTAGGAAGAGCGCCAGCGCCCGAAACAGCGGACTCACTCGATCTCCCTCGCCCGGTCGCGCAGGCTCCGTCGCACCAGCCACAACACGCCGGGCAGGTCGATCAGACCTTCCCAGGCGCGGTCAAGGATGCCGTAATGCGAACGGCCTTGCCGGCGCGGGCGATGCGCCACGGGAACAGAGATGGTTCGGCCGCCAGCGGCGCGGAACAGCGCCGGCAGGTAGCGATGCGCGTGATCGAACAATGGCAGGCACAGGAGATCGTCGCGCCGGCAGACTTTAAGGCCCGAGCCGCTGTCAGCCACCCCATCCCCAAGCACGGCCGATCGAACGCGGTTGGCAAGCCGCGAAGCCAGACGGCGCGAAAGGGCGTCGCGTCGCATCTGACGCTCGCCCAACAGAAGCAGGCCCTCGCGTTGGTCCACGGGAAACGCTTCGTAAACCGAAAGCAGCCTGGCAAGCTCGCCGGGCGGGTTCTGCCCGTCGCCGTCGATGAAGGCCAGCACCACCCCTTGCGCCGCCCTGGCGCCGGCCACGAGCGCCGCCGTCTGTCCGCGCGGACGCTCATGCCGTAGCAGACGCAATGCCGCGCCCTCGCCCCGCAGCCCGACGACCCGCTCTATCGTGCCATCCGACGATCCATCGTCGACCACAAGGATTTCCGCCCGGCCGGCCGGAGGGAAAATCTCGATCAGTTCGCGCAATAGATGCAGAAGCGCCTCGCCCTCGTCCCGCGCTGGCACGATGATGCTGACCGTGCAGGCCGGACCTTCTGGGGCTCCAGCGTTTTGCCGCTCCGGCGAGGCGTTGAGCAAAGCGCGCATTCCAGGGGCCCCGACACCTGTTCCAACACTAAGACAATGATACGCGCCGCTCTGGTGGACACGCCAGAGGCGCGCATACCTTCACTATCAATTAACGCAGGGTCCGTCATCATTCCGGCGGCACGGCCGCACCGGCAAGAGCGGCCGGTCCCGACACGACCGCCAGGACCGCAAATGAAACTATTGCCGTCGCCGCGAGGGACAAGCCAGCCCAGGCCGCTCCAGCCTGTCCCCGGCCGGACCCAAAAACCGCAACAGCAAACCGAGGGGCTGTTGCAGACGATTCTCGATCATACGCCGCACGGCATCGCCGTGATGGACGGCGATCTGCGTTTGCTGGCCTGGAATCACATGGCGGCGCAAGTGCTCGACCTGCCCGAGGAGTTCCTCGCGCGCCCCGGAATCGGTCTTGCCGATGTCCTTCGCTACAATGCCGAGCGCGGCGAATATGGTCCCGGCGATCCCGAACAGCAGGTCCGCGAGCGCATCGAGCTCGCACTTCGCTTCGAGCCGCACGACTTCGAGCGTACGCGACCTGACGGGCGCATCATCCATGTCAGCGGCCGTCCGCTGCCCGGCGGCGGCTTCGTCACCCTCTATTCCGACGTGACTGCCCGCCGCATGGCGGAAATCGAACTGCAGTCAAGCCACGCACGCTACCGCCAGCTCCTCGATCTTCTCTCCGAAGGCATCGTGGTGCATCGCCGCGGCCTGATCGAGTTCGTCAACGAGGCGGCACTCCGCATTCTCCGCGCATCCACCGCCAACCAGCTTATTGGCCGGCCCGTTATCGACTTCGTCGCGCCCGACCTGCGCGACCGCGCGGCCGCCCGGATGGCGGAGATCCTCCGCCGCGGGGGACGCGCCCGCACTGCGCAACTTGCTGTCCTCGCCCTCGACGGAGAAACCATTCCGGTCGAGACCGAGGCAGTGCAGTTCGAAGATGGCGACGGGCCGGCCGTTCAGGTCGTATTCCGGGACATCTCCGCGCGGCACAGGACGGAGATGGAACTGCGCCGGGCGCGCGATCAGGCCGAAGCGGCGAGCCGCGCCAAGTCGGACTTCCTCGCGAACATGAGCCACGAGCTGCGCACGCCGCTCAATGCGATCATCGGCTTTGCCGAAGTCATGACGGGGCGGATGTTCGGCGAACTGTCGGGCCGCTACGCGGAATATGCCCAGGATATCCGCGACAGCGGCCAGCATCTGCTCAGCATGATCAACGATATCCTGGATCTGTCGAAGGCGGAGGCCGGCAAGCTCGAATTGCACGACGAACCAGTCTCGCTCCCCGCCATCGTTGAATCCTGCCAGCGCCTGCTCGGCGAACGCGCCCGCCAATCGGGCATCACGATCACGGTCGACATGGCGCCCTTGCCCCAGGTGCTGGCCGATGCGCGCCTGCTCAAGCAGGTGATGCTCAACCTGCTCTCGAACGCCGTCAAATTCACGCCAGCCGGCGGCCGCGTCGAGGTCGCAGCCGAGGTCATGCAGGGCTTCGGGCTCCTGGTCTCCGTCAGCGATACCGGCATCGGCATCGAGCCGCGCGACCTTGAAAAAGTCCTGCAGCCCTTCCAGCAGGCGGACAGCGCGCTCACCCGCAAGCATGGCGGCACCGGTCTCGGACTGCCGCTCGCCCGCAGCATGGTGCAGCTCCATGGCGGCGATCTCGACATCGCCAGCGTCCCGGGCCAGGGCACCATTGTCCGCTTCCATCTTCCCGAGCGCCGGCTGCTGACGAAAGACGACTGACCGGAGCGCCCCCTCGGTCGGCTCGCTCCCCGGGCGGCGACCCGCTATCATGACGCCTGTGCCGCAGGGCGGACCGATACGGGAGGGAGATCTCTATGCGTCTGAAGGGTAAGGTTGCGATCGTCACCGGCGCCGGAGCCGGGTTCGGGCAGGGCATTGCCGAACGGTTCGCCGAAGAGGGCTGCGCGGTCGTAGTCAACGACGTGAACGCCAAAGCGGCAAAGGCGGTGGCGACGGGCATCGTCGGGAACAAGGGCAAGGCCCTCGCCCATGCGGCGGACGTAACGTCCGGTCCGGCCATCCGCAAGATGGTTCAGGCCACGCTCAAGACCTATGGCCGCCTCGACATCCTGGTCAACAATGCCGGCGTGCCGC
This sequence comes from Alphaproteobacteria bacterium, assembly GCA_026126215.1. GTDB lineage: Bacteria > Pseudomonadota > Alphaproteobacteria > Ferrovibrionales > Ferrovibrionaceae > JAHCJQ01. The sequence continues at coordinate 50,629 of JAHCJQ010000009.1, read as the reverse complement.
AGCGCAATCGCCCGATGCTGGACGTGGACGAAGCGACCTTCGACCGGATCTTCGCCGTCAATGTGAAGTCCATCTACTGGACGGCAATGCATGCCGTTCCCGTGATGCGCAGGCAGGGCGGCGGCGTGATCATCAATACCGCCTCGACCGCGGGAGTGCGGCCACGCCCTGGCCTCGTCTGGTACAACGCCTCCAAAGGCGCAGTGATCACCATGACGAAGTCGATGGCCGTCGAGCTGGCGCCGGAAAAGATCCGTGTTTGTGCCCTCAATCCCGTTGCGGGCACGACGCAGATGCTGGCCGAATTCATGGGCGGCGAGGACACGCCGGAGATGCGGGCGAAGTTCGTCGCCAGCGTGCCGCTCGGGCGTCTTTCCACGCCGCGCGACATCGCCAATGCCGCGCTCTACCTTGCTTCGGACGAGGCGGATTTCATCACCGGCGTCTGCATGGAGGTGGATGGCGGACGCTGCATCTAGCTTCCTGCCTCGGGAACCTGCCGTCACCCCGCCCATCGAATGTGGGAGCGCCGCATGGCACTTGCCTTCTCCGACTACGAACGCCTTGACGCGCTGGGCGTCGCCGAAGCGATCGCCCGGGGCGATTTCACCGCTGCCGAGGCCGTGGAGGCGGCGATTGCCCGTGCCGAAGCCGTGCAGCCGCTGCTCAATGCGCTGACCGTTCGACGTTTCGACCGCGCACGGCAGGAGGCGCGCGAAACTTCGGTGGCCGGCAGGTTCGGCGGCGTTCCTTTCCTGCTCAAGGATCTGCTGGCGCACATGCCGGGCGAGCCGGTGAATTTCGGTTCGCGATTCTTTCGGGATTACCTTGCGGACCATGAGGGCGAACTGGTGCGCCGCTTTCGTGCCGCCGGTCTGATCGTCATCGGCCGCACTTCCACGCCCGAGTATGGCCTGATGCCGGTCACGGAGCCTCGGGCCTTCGGTCCCTGCCGCAACCCATGGAATCCGCAACGCACGCCGGGCGGATCGAGCGGCGGCTCGGCGGCGCTGGTCGCCGCCGGTGTCGTGCCTATGGCGCATGGCAGCGATGGCGGCGGTTCGATCCGCATTCCGGCCTCGGCCTGCGGCCTGTTCGGCCTCAAGCCTTCGCGCGGTCGCAACCCGCTCGGCCCCGTCCTAAGCGAGGCCTGGCATGGCGCGGTGGTCGAACACGTGATCAGCCGCACGGTGCGCGACAGCGCGGCTGTCCTCGACCAGACATCGGGTGCCGATATCGGCGTACCTTACGATGCACCCGCCACCGGCAATTTTCTGGCGGAATGCTCGCGGCCGCCCGGCCGGCTTCGCATCGCCGCGATGACCACAGCATGGGGCGGACCCAGGGCGCATCCCGATTGCGCGGCGGCGGTGGAGGGCGCGGCACGACTCTGCGAGCAACTTGGCCATATCGTCACCGACGAGTATCCGAAACTCGATCTCGAAGGGTTGTTGCATGCCTTCATCGTCATGCTGTCGTCGGAGACGGCCGCCGAGATCCGCGAGAGCGAGCGGCTGCTCGGACGGCGCGCGAACTCAGACGATCTCGAAATGCAGACGCGGCTGCTCGCCATGGTGGGCGAGCAGTTCAGCGGGCCCGACCTCGCCCAGGCAGTACGCCGCCTCCAGAGTGTCGGCCGCGATCTCGGCCACTTTCTCACCCGTCATGACCTCATTCTCACACCGACCCTTGGCCTGCCGCCCCTCTCCATCGGCTCCCTGGATCCGAGCGCGGCCGAGACTACTGCCCTGCGTCTCCTGTCGGCGATAGGATCGGGTCGACTGGTTCGGATGCTGGGAGGCGTCGAGCGGCTGTCCGAACCGATCTTCCGCTTCATTCCCTTCACACCGGTCGCCAACGTCTCCGGACTGCCGGCAATGTCGGTACCGCTGCACTTCAACGGCGAGGGGTTGCCCATCGGCGTACAGTTCATCGCCCGCTATGGCGACGAGGCGACGCTGTTCCGCCTGGCGGCGCAACTGGAGACAGCCGCGCCATGGCGCGACCGCCGCCCGCCGCTCAATCCCGGTTGACGCCCTCTAGACGAGCTGCACGTCGCTCGCAGCCGGAGCTTCCGAAGTTCCGGCAAAAGTCGCGACAGAGGTATAACCGCCCGCCTGATTGCCATTGGAGTCGTAGTAGAGCGTGGCGTTGGCGCTGTCGTAGATGAAGTTGGGCTTGCTGCCGATCGCGTTCGTTGACGTTCCGTTCGTGCCGTCATACTCGGCCACGACTTCGAAATTGAGGCCGAGCGTCAGGCTGCCGAAGGCCATGGCGGTATTGCCGAACGTCGTGCGGGTCAGCTGGATTTTATCGACACCGGAGTCGAAATCCATGATCGTGTCGCCTGCGAAAAGCGGCGCGTCATAAAAGAACGTGTCGGCCCCTGCCCCGCCCCACAATTCGTCGGCACCGAATCCGCCGTTCAGGACGTCGTCCCCCTCGCCACCCATCAGCGTGTCGTTGCCGTTCATGCCGGCAAGGATATCGTCGCCCGCGCCGCCCATGATCAGGTTGTCGGCGTTGGAGCCGTTGATCGTATCGTCGAAGGCGCTGCCCTGTGCATGCTCGATGCCGCGCAGGACATCGTTGCCGAAGCCCTCCGAGGAACCATCGCTCTCGCCCAGCACCGAATCCGGCGTGGTCAGGAACACGCGCACGCCCGCTGTTGCGGCCGAGAAATCGACCAGGTCGATGCCGTCGCCGCCATCGAGCGTATCGTTGCCGCCCGAAGCGACCAGAGTGTCGTGACCGCCGCCGCCCTGGATCATGTTGTCGCCCGCATCGCCGGCCAGCCGGTCGTCGTGGCTGGAGCCTACGATGTGCGAAAAGTTGCTGAGCAGGTCATTGCCGTTGCCGGTGGCCATTCCGAGGGCGAGGCTTGCATCGACGCCCTGCGCCGAACTGGCGAAGCTCACCGTGTTGATCCCATCGCCGCCATCGAGCGTGTCGTTACCGGCGCCGCCATCGATGATGTCGTTGCCAAGTCCGCCATGCAGCAGGTTCGCTTCCGCGCTGCCGATCAGCGTGTCGTCGCCGCCGCCGGCCATCACGGCCTCGATGTTGGAGATCTGGTCTTGACCGATGAAGATGGCGCCACCGGTCACCGTGTTGGTGGAGAGGTCGATCTTCATGTCGTCGTCGGTCGAATTCGGCAGGTGCGGCACACTGGTATAGACGATGGTGTCGAAACCGGGGCCGCCGTCATAGACGTCGTCGCCGGCACCGTCGCCGGCAACGAGGACGTCGTTGCCCTCGCCGCCATTGACCACGTCGTTGCCATTCCCGCCAACCAGCGTGTCGTCGCCGCCGAGGCCGAGCAAGGTGTCGTTCCCGTCCAGACCGAAGATCTGGTCCGGTCCGGCGGTTCCGACGAGGAAGTCCGATCCGGCCGTGCCGAGAATGGTCAGCCCGAATGGCTCGGTGGCCGGCGGCAAGATCGCGGTGTCGGTGCGATTCTCGATCGGCAGGAAGACGGAGCCGTTCTGCACGAGCTGAATGCGTCCGTTGCCGTTCTCGAAATTGGCAAGGAAATTCTGGCCAGTGATCTGCCCGGCAAAGTCCGGATCGGTCAGGTTCTGGTTCGGTGCGCCGTTGAAGATGCCGTCATGGGGCGACAGTTCGTCGAGCTGGACCACGATCTGCCGTTCCGGCGGAACGAACTGGTTCAGCATGCGGATGATGTCGCCGTACTGCAGCGCAATCTCGTCGGGCGTCAGGATGACGGGATCGCTGAACACCTGGTTGTTGCCGGTGACCCGCACCGACTCGCCGACCTCGTCCAGCACTATGGTCGCCGCGCCGTTAATGAGCACGATGATGCCGGTCAGGATGGTGAAGCTGTTGACGAAGCCCTCGCCGCGCACTTCGCCGCCCACGCCAGTGCCGCGAATGCCGATGGTCGCGACGGGCGTGCGCACCAGCATCTGGCTGGGGTCGGTCTTGGCGATATCGCCGCTGACAAATACGAAGGCGCCCTGCAGCACCGAGAAGAGCGAATTGCCCTGCTTGGTCCCCGGATCGAAAACCATCCGATCCAGCACCATGCGGGCATTGGCGTCGAGCGAAAAAGTGGTGCCGTCGGAGAACTGGACCGTCACCTTCGAGCCGGCGCCGGTGCGCAACTGGTCGCCCTGCTGGACCGGCGTGCCTTCCTGAAGCTGGATCGTCTGGCCGCCGCGCGTCACCGTGGCGCTGCCGACGATCTGCTTGATCTCGCCGATCGCGGTCCCGACGCCGCCGCCGGCCTGGGCGACAAGGATCGGCGCGTTGACCTTGGCCAACAGGCTCGCCAGGTCTGGCTCGATACGCGCCCCGTCATCGCCGACCAGCGCTGGCGGACGCTCCAGGTCGAAGAAGCCCTCAACCTTGCGCGACTGCCCGTCGGCGCCTTTCAGCACCAGATCCGATCCGACACGGAAATAGTCGGCATCGCGTAGGAAGGCGCCCTCGCCGAAATGCAGGACCTCAGCGGTCCGACCCTCGCCGTCCGATGCGATGCGTACCGACCCGGCCAAGTCCTTTGGCGTTGCCATGCTGTATCCCCTCTTGTCCCCCGCCTCGCATCTGCCCCGACAGGCAGCCCCAGCGGAGCGCGGAGAAACCGTTAACCATCTTTCACGCAGATAGCATCAGGCCGCCATCTGCCCGGCGCCGTGACGAAACGCACACAATCACGGGAAATTAGCACGAATTTCACCGTTCCGTGATGGCGAATCTGCGGTTAACGTATCCCCTGCGCGATCCGGTCGGCGATTTTCCAGTTGCGTCAGAGTGTTAGGGCATCGCATCCGCCGCTCTGCGCTTGCCCGCCCGGTCGCCGCGCCTATACAATCCGCCGAGCGCAGTGGGAACGGGGGCTGCGCGGGGCATGACGCAAGCGCACAAGAGCGGCCAGGGCACGGACGGGCAGCGGGGGGTGCTGCTCGGATCGGGCATCGCGGGACTCGGCCGTGGCCTGAGCGAAGGGTTGGTCCAGTCGCTGTTCATCAACCTTCTGGCCCTCGCCGCGCCCATCTTCGTCCTGCAGGTCTACGATCGGGTCGTCTTCTATGCCGGGGTCAGCACCCTGACCGCCCTGGCCAGCGGCATGGCCGTTGTCCTTGTATTCGACTATGCCCTGCGCATGGCGCGCAGCCGTCTCCTGCAGCGGGCGGCGCTCAATGTCGAGGTCGGGTTATCCCGCCGCCTCTTCGACCGTCTGGCCAGCCTTCCGCTCGGCGAACTGGAGCGCCGGCCGGCCGCCTACTGGCAGATCCTGTTCCGCGACGTCGAGACGGTGCGCAACACCATCGCCGGCCCCCTGGTCATACTGTTCGCCGACCTGCCCTTCGCCCTGCTCTTTCTGCTGTGCGTCGCCATCGTTGCCCAGCCCATCGTCTGGGCGCTGATCGTCGTCGCGCTATGCTTCGTCCTGCTTGCCTTCCTGTCCGGCCGCACCGCCGAAGCACTGGGCGACCGCGAACGCCAGGCGGCCATCGGACGGGACAACTTCGTCGCCGAGCTCGTCGATGGCCGCGCCGGACTGAAGGCGGTCGGCGGCATCGCCGCCCTGCGCGAGACATGGGAGACCCGCCAGGCAGCCGTCATCGCCAGCGCGATCCAGCGCGGCGGGCGCGCCGATGCCCTGCACAACCTCAGTCACGTCCTCACCGTCGCCACCACGGTGGCACTGACTTCCGTCGGCGCCCTCGCCATCGTGGAGCAGCAGATGACGGTGGGAAGCCTCATCGCCGCCAACATGCTGGCCAACCGGATCGTCGCGCCCTTGGCGCAGCTTGTGGCGAGCTGGCGCATGTTCGTCGCCTGCCGGCAGTCCCTCCATCGCCTGCGCGAGATTTTCGCCCTGCCAGAGGAGCGCACGCAGGATGCCATGGAACTGGCGCGCCCGTCGGGCGAGATGGTGGTGGAAGGCGCGAGCTACGCCTATGGCACCGCCGACCGGCCCGTGCTCAAGGATCTGCGCCTGCGCTTTGCGCCTGGCACATATACCGCGCTGGTCGGCCCCAACGGCGGCGGCAAGACCACGCTGCTCAAGCTGCTGGCCGGCCTTTACACGCCCGCGGCGGGCCGCATCCTGCTGGATGGCGCCGACATCGCGCAGTTCTCCCGCGAGCGGCTCCGGCGCTGGATTGCCTACGTTCCGCAGGAGCCACTGGTCGTCTCGGGCAGCATCCGGGACAATGTCGCGCTCGGTCACGATGAAGTGGAGGACGACGCCATCGTCGCCGCCGCCACCGCGGTCGGACTGCATCAGACCGTTCTGGACATGCCGGACGGCTACGGTACAGAGGCTGGCGAAGCCGGCAGCCGGCTGTCCGGCGGCATGCGCCAGCGTATCGCCCTGGCGCGCGCCCTGATTGGCGCGCCGGTCGTGCTGCTGCTCGACGAGCCGACCAACAATCTCGACCGGGCCGGCGAGGAGGCGCTGCGCGAGACGCTCCTGCAGCTTGCGGGCACCACCACGCTGGTCGTGGCGACCCACGCCCCTTCCCTGCTCGCGGCGAGTCAGCAGATCCTGGTTCTGCAGGGTGGAAGGGTGGCGCTTGGCGGTCCGGCGGCGGACGTCATGCAGCGGCTGGGCGCCGGCCAGCCGCGCCCCGCTTCGGCGCGGGGAACGCCATGAGCGAACTCGACCGCCTGATCGCGCATCATCCGCTCCCCACCTGGCGCCCGCTCGCACTCGGCACGATGATGCTGGTCGCCGGCCTTCTCGCCTGGGCATCGGTCGCCGAACTGGACGAGGTGGCGGTTGCACATGGCCAGGTGACGCCGCAGGGGCAGGTCCGCCTGATCCAGCATCTCGAAGGCGGCATCCTGCGCCGCATCATGGTGCAGGACGGCTCTGTGGTGCAGGAAGGCGACGTGCTGGCGCAGCTTGATCTGCCGGTCAGCCTGCTGAATCGCGACGAACTGCAAGTACGCCTGGACGGCGCGGTGATGGCGCGTGCCCGCTTCCTCGCCGAATCTGCGGCTGCGACGATTCTGGAACTGCCGGCCGAACAGGCGAAGCGCCAGCCCGAGATCGCGGCGGCGGAGCGCGAGGCATTCCAGACGCGCCGCCGGCAGCTCGACAGCACCATCACGGTCCTGCGCGAACAGGTGCGCCAGCGCGAACTTGATGCAAGTCAGCTTCGCGCCCGGCGACAGAGTCTGCAGAACGACTTACGGCTGGCGGAACAGCGTCTGGCCATCTCCTCGGATCTGGTGAAAGACGGCCTGACCTCGCGCCTCGAACATCTCCAGATCGAACGCGACGTGTCGCAACTTCGTGGCGATCTCGCCGGCATCGAACCGGCAATCTCCCGCGCCGTCGCCTCCGCGACAGAACTGCGCGAGCGCGAACGCGAGGAGATCAACAAGTTCCGCAACGAGGCACAGTCGAACCTGGCGCGCATCGAGGTCGAGATCGCCCGCAACCGCGAAATCCTGGCGCAGGCGAGCGACCAGGTCCTGCGCACCGAGATTCGCAGCCCGATCCAGGGCCAGGTGAAGAACCTGCGCTTCACGACGATCGGCGGCGTGCTGAAGCCGGGCGAGGTGATCATGGAGATCGTGCCGCTGAACGAGAACCTGGTGATCGAAAGCAGGCTCAACCCGATGGACCGCGGCTATGTCCGGGTGGGGCAGCCGGCGCGCGTCAAGATTTCGACCTACGACTTCGTGCGCTATGGCGGACTGGACGGCAAAGTGCTGCACATCTCCGCCGATGCCGACACCGACCAGCGTGGCACGCCCTACTTCCGCGTCATCGTGCAGACCGACAAGGCTTATCTTGGCGACGAACCCGGTGTCTGGCCGATCAGTCCCGGCATGCAGGCGGCCGTCGACATACACACCGGCCGCAAGACCGTCCTCGAATATCTGATACGCCCCGTCCTCAAGCTGCGGCACGAGGCACTCCGGGAACGCTGAGATACGTTTACTTCGCCAGCGCCAGATAGATGCCGTCCCAGTTCTCGCCAGGTGGGAATTTCTCGTAGGCGTCGATGCGCGCGGAGAAGAGGTTGAAATACTTCTTGAGCTTGAACTCCATCTCGTAGGTGCGCGCCGCCTCCAAGGCCTCGCGCGCTTCCTGCCAGCTCTGGCCGCGATAAGCCGCGAGCATCTTCTGCTGCAGCGCCGAAACTTCGGCAAAGCGCTGGCTTTCAGCCACCTTGGCATCCCCGAGCAGCGTATAGATGCGCACGGCGTCCTTCTTGCCCTTGACCGTGACCATGTCGAGTTCGAGAAACGCCCACTTCTCACGCGCGCGCTTCACCGTCTCCTCGCCGAGGATGATGGTGATGCCATAGCCTTTCGATTGGCCCTCCAGCCGCGAAGCGAGATTGACCGCATCGCCAAGCACCGAGTAGTCGAAACGGTGCAGCGAGCCGACATTGCCGACCACGCAATCTCCGGTATTGACCCCGATTCCGATCTTCAGGCCATCGAAAGGCCAACCTTCGGCCTTCGCCTCCTTGTCCAGTTCGATATTGAGCCGGCGCAGGACCTTCTGCATTTCGAGGGCGGCGGCGCAGGCATGATCGGGATGACGAGGGTCGTCGAGCGGTGCGTTCCAGAAGGCCATGACGCAATCGCCCATGAACTTGTCGATAGTGCCGCCCTGGGCCAGGATCGCCTCCGACATCGGCGTCAGGAAACGGTTGATGAGCTGGGTCAGCGCCTGCGGGTTGGTCTTGAACTGCTCTGACACCTGCGTGAACTTGCGAATGTCGGAGAACATGATGGTCATCTCCTTCGTCTCGCCGCCCAGCTTGAGAAGTTTCGGATTGGAGGCAAGCTGCTCCACCAGGGCCGGCGAGAGATACTGCGCGAAGGCGCCGCGAACCTGACGGCGCTCCGTCGCCTCGCGGATATAGTTGGCGAAGACCAGGAACAGATAGACGAGTGTGGCGATCGCCAATGGCAGGCTGGCATCGCGCAGTTGCAGGCTGACGGCATAGGCAAACCAGCTCCAGGCGACGACGCCGCCGGCTGTGACCAGAAAAACAGCAAGCGTCCAGAACGGACCGACCAGCGGCACCAGCAGGATCAGCATCAGGCCCACCGCAAGCGCGAGCGCAGTCTCCGTCCCGTCGGCGTCCAGCGGCCGCGTCAGTTGCGAACCTGTGATGATGGTCTCGAGCAGATTGGCATGGACCTCGACTCCCGGCAGCGCGACATCGACCGGCGTCTGGCGAATGTCTTTCAGTCCGATGGCGGAGGTGCCCACCAGAACCAGCTTTCCCGCCAGGCGTTCCGGCGGAACCCGCCCGTTCAGGAGATCGACCGCCGGAATGTAGCGCGCCGGATCGTGTCGACTGAAGGCGACCCAGATACGCCCCTGCCCGTCCGTCGGCACCAGCGCCACCTGCGGAATGATCACGCCTTCCACGCCAAACTGGCCACGGCGCACCGCGTAGGTGGTCTGCCCGGTCGCGACCCGCAGCATTTCGAGCGCGAGCGAGGGGAACAGGGCATCGCCGACCCTGATGAAGGACGGCACGCGGCGGATCACGCCGTCCCGTTCGTCGCGCACGCTGAAGATGCCGACACCGGCCGCTGCCTGCTCGAGCTCGCGCACGTTGCGCACGAGCGAGGCAAAAGCGAAGAAGCTCTGCCGCGCATCGCCGTTGAGATACCCGATGGGAATGGTTGGCGGCGGCGGCCGGTTCTCGGCTCCCGGCACCTCGTCCGAATAGGCGGCCTGCCCGAGCACCACGGGCGCGTTACGGAGCGCCTCCGACAGCACTGCCTCGTTCGAAGGCAGCCGACGCAGCGCCTCTCTCAGTTCCGGCTCCGCCTGGCGGAGCGTCTCGGCGACGATGCCCGGCGACTGGCGGTCCGGCTCGGGGAAGACCACGTCGAAGCCGATCACGCGCGCACCGCCATCGGCAAGCCGCCCGACCATGTCGGCAATGACCAGCCGCGACCAGGGCCACTGGCCGATCTCGCTCAGGCTCCGCTCGTCGATATCGACGATCGCGACGGGGCTCTGTTCCATCGGCGCGCGCGGCTTGATATTCTGGAGCAGGTCGAAGAACTTCACCTGAAGGAGTTCGGTCGCAGCCGGATTGGCGATGCGCACGGCAATCAGCGTGAAGAGCAGCAGCAGCGCCAGCCAGCGACCTTCGCCGACCCGCCCGAGCAGCTTGAGCGCGCGCCGCGCGCCCCCCCGATCGGCGACGAAGCTCATCGGGCGCCTATCGCGCCGCGGCGAGGTTGGTCAGCGTCAGTCGGCCGATGGTCTGCAGGACGCGGAACTCGACGATCCTCTCGTCGAACTCCACGCGCGTCAGGTTGATCTGCGCCACATAGACCTCGTTCTCCGCGTCGAGCACGTTGAGCGCCGTCTCCTTTCCGGCATCCCGCAGGCGCCGCCGTGACTCGAACACTTCGCTGGCGATGGAGACCGCGCTCTTCAGCAGTTCGCGCCGCTCGCGCAGGGTGGCGAGGTCCTGCATGGCGATATCGGCCGCCTCGCGGACCTTGCGCGCGACATGAAAGTGATTGGTCCGCACCGCCGAAAGTTCCGAGTTGGCCTGCGCCAGTTCCGCCTTGTCGGCGAAACCCTTGAACAGGTCGTAGCTCGCCTGCAGGCCGATGGAGTAATCGTTGCGCCGGCCGGGCACGCCCTCGACATCGTTCTCGTAATTCGCGCGGCCGACGATGTCGAAGCGTGGAAAGAAATTGGCGCGCGCACCGTCGCGCCGCTCGGAGGCGATGTCACCGCGGAGCTGGCTCGCCCGGATCTCCGGATGTTCGCGAATCGCGATCTCGACTGCCTGCGGCGCATCTGCCGGCATGGCGGAACTGATGCTGGGCGGCAGCGTCAGTCCGCTCGGATCCGGGGCCTTGCCGAAGACCTGCTGGTAGCGCGCCTGCGCGTTGCGCAGTTCCCCCATGAAGGCCGCAAGCCGTTCCTCGGCGAGTTGCAGCCTCGAGCGGGCAAAGAGCACGTCGACGGAGATACCCGAACCGCGCGCGACCCTTTCGTCTTCCAGCCTGAGCTGCGTGGTGATCGTTTCGATATTGCGGCGCGCCAGATCGACCAGACGCATGCTCTTCATCATCTCGAAATAAGCTGCCGCGCCTTCCTGCAGAACCCGCTGGCGGGTCGCTTCCAGGTCGTTTTCGGTCGCATCGCGAGTCAGGCGCGCCCCGGCAACCTGTGCCTGCGTCCGCAGCCCCTCGAACACGTTCTGCGTGACGGTGACTGTGCCCTTGCGGCGCGTGCCGACAAACTCATCCTGACCGGCCGCCCGACGGGTCGGACTGTCTGTGTACTCGCGACCGACATCTCCGACGATGGTCACCCTGGGCAGATAGCCCGCGAAGGCCCGGTCGATGCCGTGTTCGCTCGCGGTCACCAGTTCGCCGCCGGCCCGTACCTGGGGATGCTGGGCAGCCAGCTCGGTCAGTTCATCGAGCAGCGGCTGGCCCGCCGCCACGGCATGCCAACCGACCGCAGCGGCAAACGCCGCGCCCATGACAAGCCTACGCCACCGCATGATGGTCCTGCCCCGACACCCAAACAGGGTGCGCCCCATGATTCCCCATGCCGGCGATCACAACACCGCGAGGGTCGCCCGTCAAGGCGATCCGGGGCGAATATCTCTTGCCTCACCGCAACTTGCCCTTGGGATGCTCCGACCCGGCCTGGGAGATCCAGACGCCTCGGTGCAGAAGCCTGCACCTTGACACCCGCGCGTCAGCTTTCTTTACAATTTGTAAGCCAGGCCGACATCGCTGCGGCTAGGTAATTTACCCGAGTTCCGCATAAGCATGACGAATCAACCCGCTAGCGACGGGACATCTATTGGCACACTGTTTGCATGGTTAATTGCGTCTTTACAGGCTAGCGGACAGCGAAGGAGAGTGCGATGTCAGCTTTCGGAACCCGGATCGCGGCGCTTGCGGCGGCCTTTGTGCTGGCCGGCTCGATCAGTGCCCAAGCCGTAACGGTCACATTCCTGGGTTCGTCCACCCAGGGGCCCGGCAACACGGCGGACGTCTACGCTCCGAATTTCAACGGCACCGTGCCCGACGGCGCGACCTTCAGTTCCGACCCGCTGGTGACGCCGCCCCCGGGCAACCTCGCAAGCGTTTATCAGTCGCCCTTCAACAACACGCCGCTGCTCGGCACCCAGACGTATTTCTCGGTCGGTGCGGAAGACGGCGACGGCGATGGCGCCCTCTCCCCGGTGACGCTCACCTATACGACGGACCAGAGCACCTTCACCATCCTCTGGGGCTCGATCGACAGCTACAACACGATCGAGTTCCTGGATTCCGGCGGTACTGCGATCGCCGGCGGAACCTTCACCGGCACCGACATAATCAGCCTCGGCGGACTTGGTGGCGCGCCGGCGAACTTCGAGCAGGTCGCCCTGATCAAGTTCGATTTCGATAGCAACGAGTTGTTCCGCTCGATCCGCTTCACCTCGACGCAAGCGGCCTTCGAGTTCGCGCTGCCGTCGGAAGTTCCGGCGCCGGGCGCGGCCTGGCTGCTGCTTGGCGGCATGCTGGCGCTCGGTGCTGCGCTCCGCCGGCGCAATAGCCAGGCCTGATCGAAAAAATCTCCTTCGCCCGACCGGCGCGCTGATCGCTCAGCGCGCCGGTTCGATTCTGAGCACCCGCCCGTTCCGGTTGTCGGTGAGCAGGTAGAGAAAGCCGTCCGGGCCATTGCGCACGTCGCGGATCTGCTCCCCCAGATCGGCCAGCAGACGTTCCTGGCGCACTATGCGCGTGCCATCGACTTCCAGCCGGTAGAGTGCGGGCGAATTGATCGAGCCGATGAACAGGTTCCCCTTCCATCCGCGCAGAGCCTCGCCGGTATAGAAGGCCATGCCCGAGGGCGCGATTGAGGGGTCCCAGTAATGGACCGGCTGTTCCATGCCCGGCGCATGCGTCCCGATGCCAATCTTGAGCCCTGAGTAATCGACCCCGTAGGTGATGACCGGCCAGCCGTAATTACGCCCCGGCTCGGGCAGGTTGATCTCGTCTCCGCCACGCGCGCCATGCTCGTGGATCCACAGCCGGCCGGTGTCAGGGTGCAGGGTCGCCCCCTGCATGTTGCGATGGCCGTAGGAGTAGATTTCAGGCAGCGCATCGGACCGGCCGACAAAGGGATTGTCCGGCGGAACCGTTCCATCGGGCCATATCCGGATGAGCTTGCCGAAGTGATTGTCGAGTTGCTGCGCGCGGTCGCGCTGATAACGTTCGCCTGTGGTGATGAAGAGATACCCGTCCCGCGAAAACGCGAGACGCGAGCCGAAATGCAGCCCGCCACCGACTTTCGGCTGCTGGCGAAAGATCACCTGCGTCGCCTCCAGCCCGGCTTCGCCCAGCCGTCCGCGCGCCACCGCTGTGCCGGCGCCGCCGGGACCCGGTTCCGCGAACGAGAGATAGACCAGCCGGGTACGGGCGAAATCGGGGTCGAGTGCCACGTCGAGCAACCCGCCCTGCCCCCTCGCATGCACCTCCGGAACGCCGGTCAGCGGGGCGGACAGGCGCCCGTCCCGATGCACGATGCGCAGCCGTCCCGGGCGTTCGCTCACCAGCATCCGCCCATCGGGCAGAAAAGCCATTCCCCACGGAACATCGAGCCCTTCCGCCACCGTTCGCACGATAGCCTCCTGCCCGATCCGCGCCACCACTTCGCCCGGCGCTGCCGCCGCGCCCGGGCCAGACAACAGGATTCCGGCAACGAAGGCCAGGGACAGTGCATTCGTCTTGATCGGCAATCGTTTCATCGGGCCAACCTCTCGCGCTCAGGAAGGATCATGCTGATGACATGACCGCTCCGGCGCGAAAGGCAAGCCCGTGCCGCGCTCAGCGTTTCGAGCGGCGCCAGCCGGCGGCGCGGGCTTCGGCCTCGGAGCAGAACCAGCGCTCGCCGGCGGGCTCGTTGACCACGGTCGCCTGATAGTATTCCCCGCCAGGGACGTGGTAGATGCGCTCGCCCGACGAGCTGATATTGCCCTTGATCCGGCAATCCGAGGACTCGCGGGCACTGAGCTTGACCGAAGGGGCTGGCGTTGCGTCTCCAGCGGCGACCTCTTCGTGATCCACGGCGCGCCGCCGTCCTTCGCGCCAGTCCCAGGGCGCGGCGAAGCGGCCACGCCAGATGCCCCGGCGCGCCTCCCGCGCCGCTGCTTCCTGGGAGAGGTATTCCTGCGAAAAGTGGCGGTAAGCGAGCGCCCAGCCCTCGGACACCGCCCAGGCGCCGAGGTCGATGCCATCCACCCGACATGCGGCGACGACCCGTCCATGCCGGTCGCGCGCCTTCTCGCGGCAGGTCACCGGACGGGCGCCGATCCGGTTCTGAAGCATCATCGCCGCCTGCTGGCCACAGCGCCAGCTTCCCTCGCTGGACTGGCAGAGCTGGCCGCTTTCCGGCGCGTCAATGCCGTGCAGACGGATTCGCTGACCCTGGATCTCGATGGTATCGCCGTCGATGACGCTGGCGCGACCGGCAATCTCCGCCTGCGCCGCCGTGGCGACGGCGAGCAGAAGAACAGCCAGTATCCCCCGAACCATGCCGTCCATCGCACGATTGGACGGCGTAACCCCTTAAGCCTTTCTTAACGGGGCATGCGTCTGGCACAACCAATTGTCAGGCCAGGACCCTGTCTGCCTGCCAGTTAACGACCTGCATGTCCATGAGAAGGACGGCGCGCATCAGCCGGCCGAAACATTCCAGCGCGATATCGCCTGGCAAGCGGGTACCCGTTGCCAGTTCATCCAGCATCCGCTCGATCCCGGCCAGGATTTCGGCGTGATGATCGGCATGCGCGAGCCGCCCGGGAAAGCCGATTCGGGCAAGTTCCGCTTCTTCGCTGGCGAAATGGTGCGCCAACTCGTCCCGAAACAGTCGCAGCTCGCGACGCGCCTCCGCCGCGGCGCCAGCCGCCTCCGCCGCCGCCAGCCGGTTCAGGCAGGCGACCAGCGCCTCATGCTCGCCGTCGAGGGCGCTGACGCCGGTCAACATCGAATCCGTCAACGAAAACATGACACTTCCAAACGGCTGCGACGATGGCGCCATTCTTGGACGATCTGGTCAATCAATGGTTAACCCTGAAACGTCGGCCGGCATGGAAACGAAGAGTTCGTGAACCCTTGCCGTGGCAGGCGATGCTTGACGGACCTGTTCGCTGCCCTCACGATTCACCAGTTAGGATATGGGAGCCAAAGGGGGAAACAAGTTGCGACGGTTCGGTGCGACGTTGTTGTGTCTTCTGCTCGCGTCCATGGCTGCGGTCGCCGGGGCGAGCGAACGCCGGGTCGCGCTCGTGATCGGCAATGCGGCCTATCGGGAAGCGCCGCTGAGAAACCCGGTCAACGACGCGCGCGCCATCGCCACCGCGCTGCGCAATGCCGGCTTCGAAGTCCTGCTGCACGAGAACGTCAACCGCGCCCGCTTCCCCGAAGTTGTCGGACAGTTTGGCGAGCGGCTGAGCGAGGGCGCCACCGGCCTGTTCTATTTCGCCGGCCATGGCCTGCAGGTGCAAGGGCGGAACTATCTTGTTCCGGTCGACGCCGCCATCACCTCCGAACAGCGGGTGCGACTGGAAGCGATGGATGTGGAGGCGGTGCTGGACCAGATGCATGCCGCCCGCACCCGGGTCAGCATGGTCATCCTCGATGCCTGCCGGAACAATCCTTTCGAGCGCCGCTTCCGATCGACCAGCGGCGGCCTGGCGCAGATGAACGCGCCGACCGGCACCCTTGTCGCCTATGCGACCGCGCCGGGGCGCGTGGCGGCCGATGGCCTCGGCAGTCACGGCGTCTATACGGAGGAACTGCTCAAGGCAATGACCGAACCGGGCCTCAAGGTCGAGGATGTTTTCAAGCAGGTGCGCGTCAACGTCATGCGGGCGACAGGCGAAGCACAAATTCCCTGGGAAAGCTCCTCGCTTACCGGCGACTTCGTTTTCGTCCCGCCGCGCCCGGCCACGCCCCGCCCCTCGCCCCCCGCCGCGACCACGCCGCCGCCGGCCGCCACTGTCCTCGGACCGCCTTCGGTGGACAGGAGCGCGCTCGATCTTGCCTTCTGGCAATCGATCTCGGAGAGCGAGAACAAGGCCGACTACGAGGCGTATCTCGAACGCTTCCCGAACGGCACTTTTGCGCCGCTCGCCCGCAACCGCGTCGCCACCCTGGGAGCACCGACGCGCACCCAGGCACCAACTCCGCAGTCGGCCGCGCCCGTTCTGCAGTCCGCCCTGCCGGTTCCGCAGTCGGCCGCGCCGGCGCCCCGGCCGGCAGAGCCGCCACCACCAAATGTTGCCGCGCTGCCAAGCGAGAAGCTGCAGCCGTTCCGTATCGAGGACGTGCAGGGAGACTGGCGCGGCCAGTCAGGGCGTGCCAATGTCAACCTCAACCTTACCATCAGCGGCTCGCGGGTATCCGGCCGGCTGGAATGCCAGTCGGCCCCCTTCCTCGTCCAGGGACGCATCGCCGCCGATGGCACGGTCGACGCGCAGGCACATCAGCAATATGTGCATCTCGCGGTCGGAGGGCGCTTTCCCAACCTGAATGTCTACATCGTCGCCGGCGCGACCGTGGGCGCCCGTTGCGGGGTAGAGGATCTCGTCATGCGCCGGGATCGTTGAAACGCTGCTGGCGTTCCCGGCCATGGTCGTTCAATTCCTTGATTTATTGGTGATCCCGGATGGATTCGAACCATCGACCCTCTGATTAAAAGTCAGATGCTCTACCGGCTGAGCTACGGGATCATTGCGCGGGGCGGAAGATAGGCAGGGCCTCCGGGCCCGTCAACCCAATTGGCCGCCATGCGCTGCGGTTCATACCGGCGCGATATCCCCCTCCGCCTCCCGCGCCCGCGCCGCCTCCGCGAACTCGCGAAGCTGGCCTTCCCGGATCGCGGCGCGCAGGCCCGACATCACCGCCTGGTAATGGTGCAGGTTGTGCTGCGTCATCAGCATGGCACCGAGGATTTCACCGGATTTGACCAGATGGTGCAGGTAGGCCCGCGAGAAGTCGCGGCAGACCGGACAGGGGCATTGCGGATCGATGGGACGGGGGTCCTCCGCATGGCGGGCGTTGCGGATATTGATCGGCCCGCGCCAGGTAAATGCCTGACCGGTGCGCCCCGAACGGGTGGGCATCACGCAATCGAACATGTCGATGCCCCGTTCCACGGCACCCACGATGTCGAGCGGCCGCCCGACGCCCATCAGGTAGCGTGGGCGATCCTCAGGCAGGTGCGGCACGGTGAAGTCCAGCACCTCGAACATCGTGTCCTGACCTTCGCCGACGGCCAGCCCGCCGACCGCATAACCATCGAAACCGATCCGCTTCAGCGCCTCGACCGATTCATGACGCAGTGGCGCGTAGACCCCGCCCTGCACGATGCCGAACAATCCATAGCCCCGCTCCCCGGCGAAAGCGGCGCGGCAACGCTCCGCCCAACGCATGGAGAGCCGCATGGAATTCGCCGCTTCCTCTTCGGTCGCGGGAAAGGGCGTGCACTCGTCGAAGGCCATGGTGATGGTCGCATCGAGCAGGTGCTGGATCTCGATGGAACGTTCCGGGGTCAGCCGGTGCCGGGCTCCATCGAGATGCGACTGGAAGGTAACGCCGTCCTCGTCGATGCGACGCAGCGCGGCGAGCGACATCACCTGATAGCCGCCCGAATCCGTCAGGATGGGCCCCGGCCACTGCATGAAACGGTGCAGCCCGCCGAGCCGCGCCACCCGCTCCGCGCCGGGGCGCAGCATCAGGTGATAGGTATTGCCGAGGATGATGTCGGCGCCGCTCGCCCGCACGCTTTGTGGCGTCATGGCCTTTACCGTTCCGGCGGTGCCGACCGGCATGAAAGCCGGCGTGCGAATCTCGCCATGTGCCGTTCGGATCACGCCGCTCCGGGCATTGCCATCGCGCGCGAGGATCGTGAAGGAGAAATCCTGGCTCATCTCGGCCCCGGATATAGCAGGCAGGCATCGCCATAGGAATAGAAGCGATAGCGCCCGGCGATGGCATGGGCATAGGCCGCGCGCATGCGATCCAGTCCGCTGAAAGCCGCGACCAGCATGAACAGGGTCGACCGCGGCAGGTGGAAATTGGTGAACAGCAGGTCGACGGCGCGGAAGCGGTATCCGGGCGTGATGAAAATGTCGGTCTCGCCACGAAAAGGCCCCACCTTGCCCGTCCCGTCGGCCGCGCTTTCGAGCAGCCGCAGGCTGGTGGTGCCGACGGCAAGTACCCGCCCACCCTTCGCCCGGGCCGAAGCGATCGCCGCGGCGGTCACTTCCGGCACCTCGCCCCACTCGGCGTGCATCCGGTGCCCTGCGGTGTCCTCGGCCTTGACCGGCAGGAAGGTTCCGGCCCCGACATGCAGGGTGACGAAGGCCGCACCGACGCCGCGCGTCTTGAGCGCTGCCAGAAGTTCCGGCGTGAAATGCAGGCCGGCGGTCGGCGCGGCGACGGCACCTTCCCGGCCTGCAAAGACCGTCTGGTAATCGCCCCGGTCCCTGGCATCGACCGCGCGGCGCCGCGCGATGTAGGGTGGCAGCGGCGTCTCGCCGTGACGGGCCAGCGCCTCGGACAGCGCCTGCCCCGCCCGGTCGAAACGCAGCTCCACTTCGCCGCTCTCGCCGCGCGTCACGATTTCCGCCGAAAAGCCGGCGGCAAAGTCGAGCCGCTGTCCGGCTTTCAGCCGCTTCGCCGGACGCGCGAAGGCGAGCCACTGACCCGGCGCGCGCTCGCGATGGAGAAGGATCTCCACCCTTGCCGCGCCGCGCCGGCCGAACAGGCGTGCGGGAATGACGCGCGTATCGTTGAAGACCGCGAGATCGCCCGGCGTGAGGAGCGCGGGCAATTCTGCCACCAGCCGGTCCTCGAGCGCCTCCTGCCGCACCACGAGAAGGCGAGCCGCGCCGCGCGGCTCGGCGGGCCGCAGCGCGATCAGCTCCTCCGGCAGCTCGAAATCGAACTCGGCGACCTTCATGCCGCCCCGTCGCACGCTTTCAGGCGGCGTCCGCCGCCACCTGCAGGCGCACGATCCGGTCCGGGTTCGGCACGGCGCCGGAGCGCGGATCGCCCTTCTTGATCATGTCGACGAACTCCATTCCGCTCGTGACATAACCCCACACCGTGTACTGGCCATCGAGAAAGTCGGCATCGTCGAAGCAGATGAAGAACTGGCTGTCGGCACTGTCCGGATTCTGCGCCCGCGCCATGGACACGGCGCCGCGCGTATGGGCCCCGTCGTTGAATTCCGCCTTGAGCTTCTGCCCGGACCCGCCGGTGCCGGTGCCGGTCGGATCGCCCGTCTGCGCCATGAAGCCCTCGATCACGCGATGAAAGACGATCCCGTCATAGAATCCCTCGCGCACCAGTTCCTTGATGCGACGCACGTGATTGGGGGCGAGATCGGGCCGCAGCTCGATCACCACGCGGCCGTCCTTCAGTTCGAGATAGAGCGTATTCTCCAGATCGGCCGCCATGGCGGAATCCTCCAGTCGTGACTGCGAAACGCGAAGCCGGCCGGGCGCTAGCGCGCGTCGGCCGCCACCTGCATGCGAATGATCCGGTCGGGATCGACGACGCGGCCGGTCTGCGGGTCGCCCTTGCGGACAAGATCGACCGCCTCCATGCCGCTCACCACCTCGCCCCAGATCGTATATTTCCCGTCCAGGAAAGGCTGGGCGTCGAAGCAGATGAAGAACTGGCTGTCGGCGCTGTCAGGGCTCTGGGCGCGCGCCATCGAGACAGTCCCCCGCACATGCTTGGCAGTCGAGAATTCCGCCTTCAGCTTCTGCCCGGAGCCACCGGTGCCCGTGCCCGTCGGGTCTCCGGTCTGCGCCATGAAGCCGCGTATGACGCGGTGGAACGGCACGCCATTGTAGAACCCTTGCCGCGTCAGTTCCTTGATGCGCCGCACATGGTTCGGCGCCAGATCCGGTCGCAGGCGGATGACCACACGGCCATGCCTGGTGTCCAGATAGATCATGTTCTCGAGGTCGCTGGCATAGGCGCCAGGCGCCATCGGCCAGGCAATGGCGGCCGCAGGCAGCAGGCCAAGCAGGCGCCGCCGCGTGATCGATATGCCCATGCACTTGCTCATGCCCAAGCCCTCAGCCCGCAGCCCCGCTCTGACGATTCGCCTCGACCCGGGCGAGCAGCAGTTCGGCGACGGCCGGCGAGACGAAGGAGCGGATGTCGCCACCGAGCATGGCGATCTCCTTCACCAGCCGCGAAGCAATGAATTGGTGGTTGTCGGAAGCCATGAGAAAAACCGTCTCGATCTCGGAGTTCAGGCGGGCATTCATGCCGACCATCTGGAACTCGTACTCGAAATCGGAAACCGCGCGCAGCCCGCGAATGATGAAGGCCGCACCGATCTCGATGGCAAAGTGCATCAACAGGTTATCGAAGGGCCGCACCTCGATGTTGCGGCCGTTGAGCCGCTTGATCTCCCCCTCGACCATGCGCACGCGTTCCTCGGGCGTGAACATCGGGCCCTTGCCGATATTGACCGCGACGCCGATGACCAGCCGGTCGACGAGCTTGGCCGCACGCGTGATGATGTCGTAATGGCCCTTCGTGATCGGATCGAAAGTGCCGGGATAGAGACCAATCCGTTCGCCCAAGATACGCCCTCCGATTGTCATTCGGGCGCCTGCTCGCCGCCCTCCGGTTCGGCGTCATCGCCGGACTCGTCCTCCCCGCCGGCGCCATCGCCGAGGCGAGCCACGGAGACGACTTTCTCGCCCTCCGCCGTGCGCAGCAAGGTTACACCGCCGGTCCCGCGACCGGCAATTCTGATATCGTCCACGGGACAGCGGATCATCTGCCCGCCCGCCGTCACCATCATGATCTGATCCTGCTCCTCTACCGCAAAGGCGGCGACCACGTCGCCATTGCGCTCCCCGGTCCTGATATTGTTGATGCCGAGGCCACCGCGCCCGGTCTGGCGGTATTCGTAGGACGATGTGCGCTTGCCGAAGCCCCGGTCCGTGACGGTAAGAACGAACTGTTCCGCGGCCGCTAGCTCGGCCAGCCGGTCCTGCGAAAGCAGCACGTCCTCCTCGCCGCGCTCCTCGTCCTCGTCAGACGCGGGCGCCTCGGCGTCGACTTCCTCGCCGCCAAGCAGGCGGCGCTGCTGCGCGGCATACTTGAGATAGGCCCGCCGCTCCTCGGGCGTCGCCTCCATATGGCGGAGGATCGCCATGGAGATGACTTCGTCGCCGGCCGCCAGCCGCATGCCGCGCACGCCGACGGAACTCCGGCTCTGGAACACGCGCAGGTCGGCGACGGAGAAGCGGATGCTCTTGCCGCGCCGGGCATTCAGCAGGATGTCGTCGCTCTCCGTGCAAGGCAGCACCTCGACAAGGCGGTCGTCGGCATCGTCGCCTTCGAACTTCATCGCAATCTTGCCGTTTGCCTTGACATCGGTGAAGTCGGAGAGCGCATTGCGCCGCACATTGCCCTTGGCGGTGGCGAAGCAGGCATACATCCCGCCCCAGCTTTCCTCGTTCTCCGGGAGCGGCATCACCGCCTGGATCCGCTCCCCCTGCTGAAGCGGGAGGAGGTTGATGAAGGCCTTGCCGCGCGATTGTGGCGCCGCCTCGGGAAGCCGGTAGACCTTGAGCTTGTAGACGCGCCCGATATTCGAGAAAAACAGCACCGGCTGGTGCGTGTTGGCGACGAAGACACGCGTCACGAAATCCTCGTCCCTCGTCGCCATGCCAGTGCGCCCCTTGCCGCCACGGCGCTGCGGACGATAGGTCGAGAGCGGCGTCCTTTTGACGTAGCCGGCATGCGAGACAGTGACGACCATGTCCTCCCGCTGGATCAGGTCCTCGACATCGGTCTCGAACTCCAGTTCCTCGATGACGGTCCGCCGTGGCGTGGCGAAGCGCTCGCGCATCTCCAGCAATTCCGCCTTGAGGATGCCAAGCAGTTTCGGCCGGCTGGACAGCGTTTCCAGGTGATCTGTGATCTCGGCGGCAATACTTTTCAGTTCGTCGCCGATCTCGTCGCGCCCAAGCGCGGTCAGGCGCTGCAGGCGCAGGTCCAGGATGGCGCGCGCCTGCGCCTCCGACAAACGGTAATATCCCTCCGCCGCCACCCGGCCCGGATCGTCGATCAGGGCTATGAGGGCCGCCACATCCGCCGCCGGCCAGTCCCGCCCCGTCAACTGCTCGCGCGCCGTCTGCGGATCGGGCGCGGCGCGGATCAGGCGGATCATCTCGTCGATATTCGCGACCGCAATGGCGAGACCGACGAGGACATGCGCCCGCTCGCGCGCCTTGCCGAGACGATGGCGGGTGCGCCGGGTAATCACTTCCTCGCGGAAATCGACGAAGGCGGCCACGAGCTGCTTCAGGTTCATCAGCTCCGGCTTGCGCCCGTCGAGGGCCAGCATGTTGACGCCAAAGGAACTCTGCAGCGGCGAATAGCGGTAGAGCTGGTTCAGCACCACCTCCGCCATCGCCTCGCGTTTGAGTTCGATCACCACGCGCACCCCGTCGCGGTCCGACTCATCGCGCAGGTCGGATATACCCTCGATCCGCTTGGCGCGCACCGCATCGGCGATCTTCTCGATCATCGACGCCTTGTTCACCTGGTAGGGAATCTCGGTGACGATGATCGCCTCGCGATCCTTGCGCACTTCCTCGACATGTGTCTTGCCGCGCATAACGATCGAGCCGCGCCCGGTCATGAAGGCGCTGCGGATCCCCGCCCGGCCGAGAATGACCCCGCCGGTCGGGAAATCCGGCCCCGCGACCAGCTCCATCAGCCGCTCGACGCCTGCGCCCGGATCGTCCACCAGGGCGATACAGGCATCGACGATCTCGCCGAGATTGTGCGGCGGAATATTGGTCGCCATGCCGACGGCGATGCCACCGGCGCCATTGACCAGCAGATTCGGGAAGCGGGCGGGGAGGACTGAAGGTTCCTCGGTCGTGTCGTCGTAATTGGGCTCGAAATCGACCGTGCCCTCGTCGATGTCGCCGAGCAGCGCCTCCGCCGGCTTCGCCATGCGGATTTCGGTATAGCGCATCGCCGCCGCCGGATCGCCGTCCATCGAGCCGAAATTGCCCTGCCCGTCCAGCAGCGGCAGGCGCATGGAGAAATCCTGCACCATCCGCACCATGGCGTCGTAGATCGCCTGGTCGCCGTGCGGGTGGTATTTGCCCATGACGTCGCCCACCACGCGCGCCGACTTGCGATAGGGTTTATCCGAGCCATAGCCCTGCTCGTGCATCGAAAACAGGATGCGCCGGTGCACCGGCTTGAGCCCGTCGCGCGCGTCCGGCAAGGCACGGGAGACGATCACGCTCATCGCGTACCCGAGGTACGAGCGCTTCATCTCCTCTTCGATGGTGACCGGCGCGATGTCCTGCTGCTGCGGGGGAGGCGTGTCCGTCACATGCGGTTCCAGATACAAAACGC
Organism: Alphaproteobacteria bacterium; assembly: GCA_026126215.1. Classification (GTDB taxonomy): domain Bacteria; phylum Pseudomonadota; class Alphaproteobacteria; order Ferrovibrionales; family Ferrovibrionaceae; genus JAHCJQ01. Next base: position 27,220 of record JAHCJQ010000009.1, on the reverse strand, counting down.
GCCGCCCGTCGCAGGCGGCGGCGAAGACAACGAATCCAAGGCTGGAATTCTAACAGAAAACCTTCTGAATCATCAACGATTTCGCCCTTCCGGCGAGCCCTGCAGCGGGGCCCCGGACCCGCGCCTCAGAAAGGAATCTCGTCGTCGAAATCCTGCCCCTTTCCGCCCGCAGGAACGGCGCGGCCGCCGCCACCCGACATGCCACCCGCGGCCTCGTCGTAGGATGGCCCACCACCACTGCCGCCACCACCATCGCCGCGCCCGTCTAGCATGGTAAGTTCGCCCCGGAATCGCGGCAGCACGACTTCGGTCGTATAGCGTTCCTGGCCGTCCTTGTCGGTCCATTTCCGGGTCTGCAACGTGCCTTCGAGATAGACCTTGGAGCCCTTGCGCAGATATTGCTGGGCCACCTTCACGAGATTCTCGTTGAAGATCACGACCCTGTGCCATTCCGTCCGTTCCCTGCGCTCCCCGCTCTGCCGGTCGCGCCAGGTCTCGGAGGTGGCCACCGAGAGGTTGGCGAGCTGCGTCCCGTCCTGGGTACTGCGAATCTCCGGATCGCGGCCCAGATTACCGATGAGAATGACCTTGTTGACGCTGCCTGCCATGCGACTTCCTTCGGGAGCTTCAAGAGTGAGAACGAATGGTGCACTATAGCCGGAAAGGCGCGCCGCTTTCCAGCGGGCCGTTCGGGCGAAGGATGTTCGGTCATCCGCGCCTGGGGCGGCTGGACAGGCGCCTCGAAGCGTCTATCTCGTTCCTTCGTCCCTCCACTTCCGGTCCCATGAACAAAGTCATCAGCATACGCGGCGCCCGCGAACACAACCTCAAGAACGTCGATGTCGATATTCCGCGCGACCGGCTGGTCGTGCTGACCGGCCTCTCGGGCAGCGGGAAGTCCTCTCTCGCCTTCGACACCATCTATGCCGAGGGCCAGCGGCGCTATGTCGAGTCGCTCTCCGCTTATGCGCGGCAGTTCCTGGAGCTGATGCAGAAACCCGATGTCGACCATATCGAGGGCCTTTCGCCGGCCATCTCCATCGAACAGAAAACCACCTCCCGCAATCCGCGCTCGACCGTCGGGACGGTCACCGAGATTCACGACTACATGCGCCTGCTCTTTGCCCGCATCGGCGTTCCCTACTCGCCGGCAACCGGACTGCCGATCGAGAGCCAGACGGTCTCCCAGATGGTCGACCGCGTCCTTGCGATGAAGGCGGGAACCCGCCTCTTCCTGCTTGCCCCCTTTATCCGCGGCCGCAAGGGCGAATATCGCAAGGATCTGGCGGAATTGCAGAAGCGCGGGTTCCAGCGGGTACGCGTCGACGGCAAGATGCACGAACTCGGCCAGGTCCCGGCACTCAACAAGAAGCTCAAGCACGATATCGACGTGGTGGTCGACCGGGTCGTGGTGCGCGAGGGCATCGCCTCGCGCCTCGCCGACAGCCTGGAGACCGCGCTGGGGCTGGCCGATGGCATCGCCTGGGTCGAGGATGCCGATAGCGGCGAACGGACCATCTTTTCCGCCCGGTTCGCCTGCCCGGTCTCGGGCTTCACCATCCCCGAGATCGAGCCGCGGCTCTTCTCCTTCAACAATCCATTCGGCGCCTGCCCGGTCTGCGACGGGCTCGGCTCGAACATGGTGTTCGATCCGGATCTGGTGATTCCGGACGAGGGCCTGAGCCTGCGCGATGGCGCCGTCGCCCCCTGGGCGCGTTCGACCTCGCCCTACTACATGCAGACGCTGGAGAGTCTGGCGCGGCACTACCGGTTCTCCACCACGATCCCCTGGCGCGAATTGCCACAGAAGGCGCGCGACGTGATCCTTTACGGCTCCGGCGAGGAGGTCGTCACCCTCACCTTCGACGATGGCATCCGCAGCTACTCCACGAAGAAGCCATTCGAGGGCGTGATCCCCAACATGGAGCGGCGCTGGCGCGAGAGCGATTCCGCCTGGGTGCGCGAGGAGATGTCGCGCTTCCAGAACGCCTCGCCCTGCGAAGCGTGTGGCGGCCATCGCCTCAAGCCGGAAGCACTGGCGGTGAAAATCGCCGGCCTGCATATCGGCGAGGTCAACGAAATGTCGATCGCCGAGGCGGCGCGCTGGTTCGAGGGCTTGGGCCCCAGGCTCACCGCCAAGCAGCGCGAAATCGCCACGCGCATCCTCAAGGAGATCAACGAGCGGCTCGGCTTCCTGGTCAATGTGGGCCTCGAATACCTGACGCTCTCGCGCAGCTCGGGGACGCTTTCCGGCGGCGAAAGCCAGCGGATCCGCCTTGCCTCGCAGATCGGCTCTGGCCTGACCGGGGTTCTATACGTTCTGGACGAGCCCTCCATCGGCCTGCATCAGCGTGACAATGCGCGGCTCCTCAAGACCCTCGAGCGGCTGCGCGACATCGGCAACACCGTGCTGGTGGTCGAGCATGACGAGGAAGCCATCCGCGCCGCCGATCACGTCATCGACATGGGGCCGGCCGCCGGCGTCCATGGCGGGCGCATCGTCGCGCAGGGGACACCGGCGGAGATCATGGCGAGCCCGGCCTCGCTCACGGGGCAGTATCTGACCGGGATGCGCCAGATCCCAATGCCGGCGGAACGGCGCAGGATCAGCCGCCAGCGTTCGGTCACCATCGTCGGCGCGACTGGCAACAATCTCAAGAACGTCACCTGCCGGTTGCCGCTCGGAGTGTTCACTTGCGTGACCGGCGTCTCGGGCGGCGGCAAGTCGACACTCATCGTCGAGACGCTCTACAAGGCGGTGGCGCGCCGGCTCAATGGAGCCAAGGAGCATCCGGCGCCCCATCAGCGCATCGACGGCCTCGAACATCTCGATAAGATCATCGACATCGACCAGTCTCCGATCGGCCGCACGCCGCGCTCCAACCCCGCCACCTATACCGGGGCCTTCGCGCCGATCCGGGACTGGTTCGCCGGCCTGCCGGAAGCGGAAGCGCGCGGCTACAAACCGGGCCGCTTCTCCTTCAACGTCAAGGGCGGCCGCTGCGAAGCCTGCCAGGGCGATGGCCTGATCAAGATCGAGATGCACTTCCTGCCCGACGTCTACGTCCAGTGCGACGTCTGCAAGGGCAGGCGCTACAACCGCGAGACGCTGGAGATCACCTTCAAGGACCGCTCCATCGCCGACGTGCTCGACATGACGGTCGACGACGGCGTCGAGTTCTTCAAGGCGGTGCCGTCGGTGCGCGAGAAGCTGCAGATGCTCCAGGAGGTCGGCCTCGGCTACATCAAGGTGGGCCAGCCCGCGACCACCCTTTCGGGCGGCGAGGCGCAGCGCGTCAAGCTCGCCAAGGAGCTTTCGCGCCGTGCCACGGGGCGAACGCTCTACATTCTCGACGAGCCGACCACCGGCCTGCATTTTGACGATGTCCGCAAGCTGCTCGAAGTTCTGCATGCCCTCGTCGATACCGGCAACACGGTCCTGGTGATCGAGCACAATCTGGAAGTCATCAAGACCGCTGACTGGATCGTCGATCTCGGGCCTGAGGGCGGCGATGGTGGCGGCAGGATCGTGGCCGAGGGGACACCTGAGGAGGTCGCCGCCGAGCCGGCCAGCCATACCGGCCGTTACCTGAAGCCCTATCTGCGGCGCACGGGCGAGCTTCCCGCGCGGCCGCGCCGGCGGAGTGCGGGCGGATGATGCGGCTGCTTGATTCAGGTCAATGAGCGACGGCCGTCAGCCGTCCTAGCCTGCAAGAGGTAATGCACGGGGGAGACGTGGCTTGATCTCGATCGAGGACTGCCTGGCGCTCTGCGAGCTTAGCGAGGAAGAAGTGGCGGCGATCGCCGAGCACGAACATATCCCCGAAATCGAGGCGGCGGCACTCGGCCAGTATCTGGTGCACCAGCCGGACGGCCCGCCGAAGATCCGCCGCTTCATCATCGAGGACATCCAGCAGGCACGGGCCCGTGGCGACCTGGTTCATGTCCTGGCGCTGCGGCGGGCCCTGTCCAACTTTCTCCAGGCCCATCCCCGCAACCGCTGAAATCCGTCAGGAAGGCACGATGCCGATCAAAACCATCCGACTTGAGCTGGCACGCACACCTGAACACCCGATGGGGTCGTCGGAGTATGGCTACGAATTCCGTGCCCCGCTGACGCCCGATGGTCATATCGATGCGGATGCCTTCCGTGATCTTCGCAAGGAGTGCCGGGTGCGCCGATTCTGGAAGGGTGAGCCGGACCGGCAGGGCGCGTTGCACCACACTCGCCACCGGGAATGGGCCTTTTCCTACGAACCCGGCGAAGAGGATGACGAGCCCTTCTTCAAGCTGGATGCGCATATTTTCCGCCCGGGAGAGTACGTGACGATCCGTGAGGGGGATGGTACGGCCCTCACCTTCAAGGTGACGCAGGTGCGCTGAGCCTCAGCCGTTCCGCAGCGTCACGGCCGGATCAACCCGCGCCGCGTGCAGGGCCGGCGGCAGGCCGGCCAGCAGCCCGGTACAGGCCGCCGCCAGGAACGCCGCGGCATGCGCCCAGACCGGAATGAAGAGGTCCGGCAACAGCGCCCCGGCGACGGCCACGCCAGCGACCACGCTGGCGAGGATGCCGAGAACGGCCCCGACACCGGCGACCGCCAGTGCCTCCGTCAGGAACTGCCAGAGAATGTCCCGGCGGCGCGCGCCCACGGCAAGGCGCATGCCGATCTCGTAACGCCGTTCCGTGACGGAGGCCAGCATGACATTGGCGACGCTGATCGCCCCCACCACCAGAGCCACCACCGTCACCGCGAGCAGCGTCGCCTGCAGGGTGCGCGCCGCCTCGTGGCGCGCCTCGAGACCCTCCGACATGTAACGGATGGTGAAATCGTCCGGCTGTTCCGGCTGTAGCCCGTGCCGCTGGCGGAGCAGGACGGCGATCTGCTCCCGCACCCTCGGCACGGCCTCGCTCGACACGGCCCGCACATGGATCGAGTTCACCATGGCCGGAGCGATCTGGTTATAGGTGCGGTCCGCGCCCGCTCCCTGGCGCGCAGCGAAGAGCGGGCGCTGGCGTCGCGGATCCTCGCTCCCGGCGGGCTGATTGTCCGCCCCGACGGCCGGCACGCCGATCTGCATCGACTGGGCGACACCGGTCATGTTGCGGACATCGACGGCACGCATGGTCGGCATGCGGCTGCGCGCGGTGGTGATCGGCAGGAAAGCAATGTCGTCGTAATCAGTGCCCTGCGCGCTCTGCCCCTTGCTCTCGAGCACGCCGATGACGAGAAAAGGCACGGAGCGGATGCGGATCGATGCCCCAACCGGGCCGCCATCCGGAAACAGCTTTTCCGCCACCGTCCGGCCCAACACAACGACCTTTTCCGCCAGGGCGAGTTCCCTTTCCGAAAAAAGACGCCCTTCCTCGGCGTACCAGTTCCGCACGTCCAGATACTCCGGATGCACGCCATGGATGCGCGTAGTCCAGTTGAGATTGCCGTTGATCAGCGGCCCGCCGCTCCACCAGACGCCGCCCGCCAGGTCGACTTCCTCGATCTCGCGGCGGATCGCCAGCACGTCCCCGTCGTCCAGGCTCGGCCGCGTCTGGCCACCGAGACTGACGCCCGCCACCCGCCTGGCGCTGGCGGTGACCGCAATGACATTCGCGCCCAGCCGTTCCGCTTCCTCGATCACGCGCTGTTCCACGGTTCTGCCAATGGCAATGACCGTGATCAGAGCGCACGCGGCGACGGCAAGGCCGAGCGCGGTCAGCCCGGTCCGCATCGGGTGCCGGGCGAGCGAGCGCACCGCAATGTGAAGGTTCCGCCACAGCAGCATCGTCCAAGCCTATGTGACATTTGCAGAACTGCCAACCGCTGGCCCTTGCCACCGGGGCTGCGCTGTAGCAAATAGGGGGCATGAACGGAAACATCGCGAATCCGTCCGGGGCAGTGCATGTGGTGGGTGGCGGGCTCGCCGGTTCCGAGGCGGCCTGGCAACTCGCGCAGGCGGGCGTGAGGGTGGTGCTGCACGAAATGCGCCCGGTGCGCGGCACGGAGGCGCATCAGACGGCAGGGCTTGCGGAACTGGTCTGTTCCAATTCCTTCCGCTCGGACGACTGGGAACGCAATGCGGTTGGCCTGCTGCACGAAGAAATGCGCCGGGCCGGATCGCTGGTGATGGCGGCGGCGGATGGCAACAAGCTGCCGGCTGGCGGCGCCCTGGCGGTGGACCGGATCGGCTTTTCGCAGGCAGTGGAGAGCGCGCTCGCCCGCCATCCCCTGGTCGAGATCCGCCGCGAGGAGGTAACCGGGCTGCCGCCGGCGGACTGGACCAGCGTGATCCTTGCTACCGGCCCGCTGACCTCGCCCGCCCTCGCCGCTTCGGTGCAGCAGCTCACCGGCGAGGATCAGCTCGCCTTCTTCGATGCCATCGCACCGATCGTGCATCGCGACAGCATCGACATGTCGCGCGCCTGGTTCCAATCCCGCTACGACAAGCCCGGTCCGGGCGGAGATGGCGCGGACTATATCAACTGCCCGCTCGATCAGGCCGGCTACGAAGCCTTCATCGACGCCCTGCTGGCCGGAGAGAAGGCGGATTTCCGCGACTGGGAGCGCGACACGCCTTACTTCGAAGGCTGCCTGCCGATCGAGGTGATGGCCGAGCGGGGGCGCGAGACGCTGCGCTTTGGCCCGATGAAACCGGTCGGCCTGACCGATCCGCGCACCGGCCGGCGCCCCTATGCAGTGGTGCAGCTTCGCCAGGACAATGCGCTGGGCACGCTGTTCAACATGGTCGGCTTCCAGACCAAGCTCAAGCATGGGGCGCAGACCCGTATCTTCCGCATGATACCTGGCCTCGAAGGCGCGGAATTCGCACGTCTCGGCGGCCTGCACCGCAACACCTTCATCAACAGCCCGAGGCTGCTCGATGCCTTGCTGCGGCTGCGCGCGCGGCCCCGGCTGCGCTTCGCCGGCCAGGTCACCGGCGTCGAAGGTTATGTCGAAAGTGCTGCCATCGGGCTGCTTGCCGGCCGCTTCGCCGCGGCGGAAGCGACCGGGCGGACGCCGGCGCCGCCACCACCCACGACCGCCATGGGCGCGCTGCTCGGACATATCACCGGCGGAGCGGATGGCACGACATTCCAGCCGATGAACGTCAATTTCGGCCTCTTTCCGCCCCTGCCGGAGCGGGTGCGCCGGCACGACCGGAAGCAGGCGATGACGCGGCGCGCCCTTGCCGATCTCGGCGTCTGGCTGTCCATGGCGGACGGAGCGGCCGCTCCGGCGCCGGCGGCGCTCAGTACCAGCGCGTGAGCCAGCCGGCGAGCAGCGCGAGCTGCCGGCGCGGGCCGGAGGGAACGAGGCGCCGGTTGGCCAGGTCATAGTCGGCCGCCGCCAGCCGCCGCAAATAAAGCCGGGCCAGCCGCCCCTGCAGGAGCACCGGCAGCAGCCGGGGATCCGCCCGCTCCCGGTCCTGGAGCCGCGCCCCGGCCTCCGTGGCGACGAGACGGGCCATTCGCGCCAGCGCCGATGCGTGGTCTTCCTGCCGAAGACGGTCGGCACTCAGCCCTTGGGCCTCGATGAGTTCGCGGGGCAGGAACACGCGGCCCCGCGCCGCATGGTGATGATGGGAACGCAGCAGCCCGAGCAGCGCAACCACACCGCCCAGCCGCCGCGCCCGCGCAAGTCCGGATCGCTCCGAAACGCCCAGTACCCGGGCGGTCAGTTCGTTCAGGCTGCCCGCGGTCCGCTCGCCATAAACAATCAGATCGGCCAGCGTTTCCGGCGGTCCGCCCGCGACGTCCAGTTCCCTTGCGTCGATCATGTCGAGCAGCGAAGCAGCCGGCAGTTCGCAGCTCGCCGCCGCTTCCGCCAGGGCCAGGACCACCGGATGCTTTCGCGGCCGCCCCTCGCCAATTCCCTCGAGCGCCTCCCGCCACCATTGCAGGCGCATCTGGCCAAGCAGGGGCTGGCTTACCTGGTCGGCAATCCGGGCCAGTTCCAGGTTGAAGGCAATCAGGGCATGCACATGGCCGCGTCGGCTCTCAGGGGCGAAGAGCGCCGCGAGCCAGCGGTCGAAGTCGTGGGCATGGGCCTCGGCCGCGCAATGCACCTGCGCCGGCGTCATGGGCACACGACAGAGGCGGCCGGGCGCACCCGCGGCCGGCCGTCACCCTGACACAGGAAAATCATGCTATAATTTATATCGAATCGATAAAAATCCTGCACCTGTTCCTCGCGAACCGGGATATCAGTCCACTAGGGAGAGCCGCAGATGAAGAACCCGCTCGAGAACCTGCACCAAACGCTCGGGATTGGCCTGGCGTTCGCCGTCCTGCTTTATCTTATCCTGCATCCCGCGGCGATCGGCGATGGCAATTTCTGGCAGTTCCTGTTCCGCTGGCTGCATGTGCTGGCCGGCATTCTCTGGATCGGCCTGCTCTACTATTTCAATTTCGTGCAGATGCCCTCCATGCCAAAGATTCCCGACGAGCAGAAGCCGGCGGTCAGCAAAGTCATCGCGCCAAACGCCCTGTTCTGGTTCCGCTGGGCGGCCGCCGCCACGGTGCTGTTCGGGCTCATCACCGCGCATCTGAACGGCTATCTCGGCAGCGCGCTCAGCCTCGCTGACGGCTCGGTGCGCACAATCGGCATCGGCATGTGGCTGGCGCTCATCATGGCCTTCAATGTCTGGTTCGTGATCTGGCCCAACCAGCAAAAGGCGTTGGGACTGGTCCAGGCCGATGCGCCGGTCAAGGCCAAGGCGGCCCGCACCGCCATGCTCTTCTCGCGCACCAATACCCTGCTGTCGATCCCGATGCTCTATTGCATGGTGGGCCAGCAGCAGGGCCTCGGCTGATCCGCCGGGTCAGTCTACCGCGATCAGCGCCGCCGCCGCCCTTCGCTCCTCGCTCAGCAGGACGTTGAAGGTGCGGCAGGCGGCGCCGGTATCCATCCCGTCGACGGCGATACCCGCCGCGCGCGACCAGTTGCGCAGCGGATCGGGCAGCCGCCTCAGCGCCGGTCCCAGACCGATCACCAGAAGCTCCACGCGCGGCACCTCGGCAAGGACCGGCTCCAGCGACTGCGGCGCCAGATCCTCGAAGCGCGCCACTGGCCAGGCCAGCGTCCGTCCCGGAAAGACGAGGATCGAGCCGGCATGGGCGACCCCGGCGACCCGGAAGCCCCCGTTTCCGTAGGCATTGATGAGCTGCCGACCGGCCGCGAGGCGCGGCGTGATATCGGGCATCTTGCGGCTCAGTCCGCCTCGGCGCCCGCCGCGCTTGCACCCTCGCCCTTCTCCCCGCCCCGCTTGAGCTTCAGATGAATGAGGATCGGCGCGGCGACGAAAACCGAGGAATAGGTGCCGACGATGATGCCGAAGATCATCGCCGCCGTGAAGCTGCGGATCACCTCGCCGCCGAATATGAACAGCGCGAGCAGCGCCAGCAGGGTGGTGGCGCCGGTCATGACCGTTCGCGAGAGGGTCTCGTTGATGCAGAGATCGAGCATTGTGTCGAGCGGCATGGTCTTGTACTTGCGCATGTTCTCGCGCACGCGGTCATATACCACCACCGTATCGTTGATCGAATAGCCGATCACCGTAAGAATCGCCGCCACGCTGGTCAGATTGAACTCGAGCCCTGTCACCGCGAAGAAGCCGATCGTCATGATCGCGTCGTGGATCGTCGTGATGACCGCGCCCAGGCCATACTGCCACTCGAACCGGAACCAGATATAGACCAGGATGCCGATGAGAGAGATCAGGACCGCATAGATCGCCGCTTCGATCAGTTCGCCGGAGACTTTCGGCCCGACGAACTCGACGCGTCGGAATGAAATTCCCTCCGAAACATCGCGCTTCAACGCTTCGCGGACCTGTTCCACCGCGGCCTGCTGGGCACGCTCGTCGCCTTCCTGGCGCTGAATGCGGATCAGCACGTCGTTGCTGGACCCGAATTCCTGCAGTGCCACCTCGCCCAGCGGCAGCCGGCTCAACACCGTGCGCATCTGGCCGAGATTGGCTGCATCGGGCGAGCGCACCTCGATCACGATGCCGCCGGCAAAATCGATGCCGAGATTGAGGCCGCGACCGAAGAAGAAGCCGGCAGCGAGCAGGGTCAGCAGGGCCGTCAGCGCGAAGGCGATGTTGCGCCAGCGCATGAAGGTAAAATTGGTCTTCTCGGGAATGAGCTTGAGATGCCGCATGCGCGTTGTCCTTGCCCTATCCTAGATGACAAGCGTCTTCGGGCGGGCGCGGCGCAGCCAGGTGACGATCATCAGGCGGCAGACCAGAATCGCCGTGAACATGGAAATGACGATGCCGATGCTGAGCGTCACCGCGAAGCCGCGCACCGGGCCGCTGCCGAATGCAAAAAGGATCGCGGCGGTAAGAATGGTCGTCAGGTTCGAATCGACAATCGTCGTGAAGGCTCGCCGGAAGCCAGCTTCGACCGCGTTCATCACGCTCTTGCCGCCGCGAAATTCTTCCTTGATCCGCTCGAAGATCAGCACGTTCGCATCGACCGACATGCCCATGGTGAGCACGATGCCGGCAATGCCCGGCAGGGTCAGCGTCGCCTGAAGGACGGAAAGCGCGGCCATCAGCAGGAACAGGTTCATCACCAGGGCGACGTTCGCGAAGATGCCGAACAGCCCGTAGGAAGCGATCATGAAGACGATTACCAGCACGAAGCCGAGCATCGAGGCGATGACCCCGGCACGGATCGAATCGGCGCCCAGATCGGGGCCGACCGTGCGTTCCTCGATGATGCGCAGCGGTGCGGGCAATGCGCCGGCACGCAGCAGCACGGCAAGATCGTTCGCCGATTCCACAGTGAAATTGCCACTGATCTGCCCCGACCCGCCAAGGATCGGTTCGCGGATCACCGGCGCGCTGATTACCTTGTTGTCGAGCACGATGGCAAAGGGCCGCCCGACATTATTGCGCGTCGTCTCGGCGAAGCGCCTGCCGCCGACCGCGTCGAAGCGGAAATTCACGATCGGTTGTGCCGTCCTCTGGTCGAAATTGGGCTGCGCATCCACCAGGTTGTCGCCGGCCACCTCGACACGCTTGCGGACGATGTATTCCCGCGGCCTGCCATCGGCGCCAACCTCGTCGTCGGCCGGCAGCCTTTCGGAGCCCGGCGGAACCTGTCCCGCGGCCGCCTCGGGCGAGGTGTCCACCATGCGGAAGGTGAGCTTGGCCGTCTGCCCGAGCAGCCGCTTGACCCGCTCCGGATCGTCAAGGCCCGGAAGCTGCACCAGAATCCGGTCCGCGCCCTGACGTTGGATCGTCGGCTCGTTCACGCCGGTCTCGTCGATGCGTCGGCGCACGATCTCGATCGATTGCTGAACCGCGTTGGTGACCTTCTGCTGGATCGCCGCCTCGGTATAGGACAAGGTGATCTGGCCATCCGGCTGCGACTGGACCTGGATGTCCAGGGTGCCGCTCTGCCCTAGAAGGCTGGAGGTGACAGGAGCCGCCAGCTTGCGCAGATGTTCCATGGCGAGCGGCAACTGATCGACCTGGCGCAACCGCACCACCACCCGGTCCTCGACGATGTTGATTCCGCCGGTATAACCGATGCGCTGGTCGAGAAGGGTCCGGCGCACGCTCTCCACCAGGTTCTCGAGCCGCTCGCGCACCACGGCGCGGACATCGACTTCCAGCAGGATATGCGATCCCCCGCGCAGGTCGAGGCCGAGATTGACCCGCTGATGCGGGCCCCAGGTCGGCAGCGATTCCGCCTGCTCGCGCGAAAGCAGGTTCGGCACCGAATAGGCGATGCCGAGGAAGCAGACCAGGAGAATCGCCTGGATCTTCCACTTGGAAAAATAGAGCATCGCGTCCTCGCGCCGAAACGCCGCCCTCGGGCCTTACTTCTTCAGCTTGGAGAGCAGGCCGCCCTTCTGCTCGCCGCCTTCCGCCGGCTTGGCGCCGCCCGCGGCGGAGGGCTGATCGGCCACCGGTTCGCCCTTGCCGCGAACCTCGATGATGGTGCCCTTGACCACCCTGACCCGGACGCCCTCGGCGATCTCGACCTGCGCGGTGCCGTCCTCATTCACCTTGGTGACCTTGCCGATGATGCCACCGCCTGTGGTCACCGTGTCGCCGCGCCGGATCGCCTCCAGCATCGCTTTATGGTCCTTGGCGCGCTTCTGCTGTGGCCGGATCAGCAGGAAGTAAAAGACGACGAAGATCAGGATCAGCGGCAGGATCGACATGAAATCGAAACCGCCGCCCCCGGCCGATTGTGCGTAGGCGGGAGACACGAACATCGCAAGAACCTCGAAGCGTTGCGATTGCAAGGAGCGCGGACTATAGCCCCCCGGCCTGCCATTGCAAAGCCCTCCGGCCTGCCGCGCGCCCGGGGCGGGTGTTCGCGCGTTGACGGGCCGGCCACCGCGGAATTAGGGTCTCGCTGCACCTCCTGGGGAAACATTCCGCAACTGGCCGCATGACCGAAGAAATCAAGTCCCTCGCCCCCCTGCTCGCCCGCATCGCCGAGGCACTCGAGCGCATGGCGCCAAAACCACTCGATACCGCCGATCCCTTCGCGGCCGATGCCTTCGTCTGGCATCTGGAGACCGGCCGGCTGGAGCCGGTCCGCAAGGTAAGCCGGGTCGATTTCGAACTTCTCAAGGGCATCGAACGGGTCCGCGATATCCTCATGGAGAATACCCAGCGTTTCGCCGATGGCCTGCCGGCAAACAACGCGTTGCTCTGGGGCGCCCGCGGTATGGGGAAAAGTTCGCTGGTCAAGGCGGTCCATGCCCGCATCAACGCTGCCCGGCCCGGCGCGCTGGCCCTGGTCGAGATCCACCGCGAGGATATCCCGAGCCTGCCCAGGCTGCTTGCCCTGCTGCGCCGGATCGACCGGCGCTGGGTGCTGTTCTGCGACGACCTGTCCTTCGATGCGGACGATGCCAGCTACAAGTCGCTCAAGGGCGTGCTCGAAGGCGGCATCGAGGGCAGGCCGGACAATGTGATCTTCTACGCCACCTCAAACCGCCGCCACCTGATGTCACGCGAGATGATCGAGAACGAGCGCTCCACCGCCATCAACCCGCACGAGGCGGTGGAAGAGAAAGTGTCTCTCTCCGACCGCTTCGGACTCTGGCTTGGCTTTCACAATTGCAGCCAGGACCAGTTCTTCGAGATGATCGACGGCTACGCTGCGAAATACCGGCTGCCGATCTCGCCCGAGGCGCTGCGGGCGGAAGCCATCGAATGGTCGGTCACGCGCGGCGCCCGCTCGGGCCGCGTCGCCTGGCAGTTCATTCAGGACCTGGCCGGCCGGCTGGGGCGCGGTCTCGACTAGACCGCGCCGGCAAGCGGACCCAAAAGTGGCATCGGGTCCACGGCCTGCGAGCCGCGCCTGATCTCGAAATGGAGCTGCGGCTCGGCCACGTTGCCGCTCGAGCCCACGGTCGCGATGATCTGACCCTTGCTCACCCGGTCGCCGCGCCCGACCCGAAGGCTATCGTTGTGGGCATAGGCAGTCATCCAGCCATCGGCGTGGCGGATCAGCAGCAGATTGCCATAGCCGCGCAATTCGTTGCCGGCATAGACGACGACGCCATTCTCCGCCGCACGCACCGCACTGCCCCGGGCAGCGGCGATGTTGACCCCGTCATTGTGCAGGCCGCCTGATTTCGGTCCGTATCCCGAAATTACCCGCCCGCGCACCGGCCATTCGAATCGCCCCCCCTGGCGCGGTGGCGGATTGGGCAGCGCGACCGGCCGCGACGGGGCGCGCGGCGCGGCCTCCGGCGGCGGCGCGCTGACGGCGGCGGTCTGCTGCTGGGGCTGGGGCGGCGCCGGCAGAGTTGCCGCCGGCGCGGGCCGCGGCGAACCGGAAGGCGCCGGGGTGCCGGCGGACGTCCGCTGTGGCGCGCCCGAGGGCGCCGTCTGCGTTTGCTGGGCTGGCGGCGGTGCGGCCGATTGCTGCGCCGGCGGCAACGGCTGGGCCTGCTGCACCGGTGCCGCCAGAACCGGCGCGGGATCCTCCCCGCCCGAAGCCCCGACCGCGCCCGGCTGCGTGGCATAGGCATCCGGCACCCGAAGCTGGTCGCCGACGCGAAGCGTATAGGGCGGCCCGATATTGTTGGCCTGGGCCAGGCTGTAGACGTCGATCCGGTACTGCCGGGAAATTCCGTAGAGGGTTTCGCCGCGCTGCACCACATGAACAGGCGGTGGCGGCAGGACTAGGCTGTCGCCCGGATGGATCAGATAAGGCGGCTCGAGGCCGTTGACTTCAATTAGGCGCCGCAACGACACATTGTTCGCGCGCGCGATCATGTAAACCGTATCGCCCGACCTCACCGTGACCCGCGGCCGCCCGTCGTTCGGCTGGGCGGCAGGCGGCGCATTGTAGGATACGGGCTTCTGCGGCGCGCAGGCCGCCAGGGCGGCCAGACAGGCCAGCAGCGCCAAGAGCCTCACGCGGTTTCCCGGCAACGTTCCTAAGCCTCCTTCGCGACACCGGGAAGCATGGGCACGAATCGCACCGGAAGCAACTTCTCCTCCTCGAATCCCGTCGCGGTGCGGCGAATTCGCACCACATCCTGTTCGAGTTCCCCGACCGGAATGACAAGGATGCCGTCCGGCGCCAGTTGCTCGCGCAGCGCTTCCGGTACCTTCGGCGCCGCCGCCGTGACGATGATCCGCTCGAAGGGCGCCTGCTCCGGCCAGCCGCGATATCCGTCCCCTGCCCGCGCCGTGTAATTGGTGACCCGCAGTTCGCGTAGCCGCTCCTCGGCATGCTTGAGCAGGGAGGGGTAACGCTCGATCGTATAGACGCGCCGGCAGAGCCGGGCAAGAATCGCCGTCTGGTAGCCGGAGCCCGTACCTATCTCCAGCACTTTCATGCGCGGCCCAACTTCGAGTGCCTGGGTCATGAAGGCGACGACGTAGGGCTGGCTTATGGTCTGGCCATGCTCGATCGGCAATGCGACGTTCTCGTAGGCCTGGTCGAGGAAGGTCGGCAGAACGAATGCCTCACGCGGCACGCGCTCGATGGCGGCCAGCACCCTCGTGTCGGTGATGCCGAGGCGGCGCAGTTCCATCAGCAGACGGATTTTGCGCGCCTCCTCCGTCATGGCAGGGCTGCCTTGAGGCGCTTGAGCGTGCTGCGGTGCGTCAGGTCCAGCTGCAAGGGCGTCACCGAGATGCCGCCGCGCGCGATCACGCCAAGATCGGTGTCCTCTGCCGGCGCACCGAGTTGCCGACGGAAACCGATCCAGTAATAGGGCACGCCGCGCGCATCCACCCGGTCGTCGATGACCAGGTCGGAGAGATCGCGCTTGCCCTGCCGCACCACCTCGACCCCGCTCACCTGGCCATGCACCACGTCGGGAAAATTCACGTTGATCAGCACATCCCGGGGCCAGCCCTGTTTCAGCAGCTTGCGGACAATCGCCGCGCCATGATGCTCGGCCGTCGCCCATTTGACCGGATGCTGATGCTTGTAGTTCTGGCTAAGCGCGATCGAAGGGATGCCGAGCAGCGTGCCCTCCATGGCCGCCGCTATGGTGCCCGAATAGGTCACGTCCTCGCCAAGATTGCCGCCCCGATTGACGCCCGAGAGGATCAGGTCCGGCTTCTGCCCCTTCAGCAGCACGTCGATCGCCATGATGACGCAATCGGTCGGCGTGCCGCGCACCGCGTATTTCCGGCTGTTGACCTTCCGCACCCGGAGCGGCTGGGTCAGGGTGAGCGAATGCGAGGCGCCGCTCTGCTCATAGTCCGGCGCCACGACCCAGAGATCCTTCGAAAGCTGCCGCGCGATCTTTTCGAGCGAACGCAGGCCGGGCGCCAGTATGCCATCGTCATTGGTGAGCAGAATGCGCAAGCGGTCCCCCCTCCTCGATACGGCGCTCAGTTCCCGGCCGGCCCCGCTGCCGGCGCGATGCGATCCGCCTCGCCGAGATAGGGGCGCAGCGCCGGCGGGATCGCGACGCTCCCGTCTTCCTGCTGATGGTTCTCGATCAGGGCGATCAGCGTGCGGCCGACCGCGAGGCCGGAACCATTCAGCGTATGGACGAATTGCGTCGACTTCTCGCCGGGGCGGCGAAAGCGCGCCCGCATCCGCCGCGCCTGGAAATCGCCGCAGTTGGAGCAGCTTGAAATCTCCCTGTAGGCATCCTGCCCCGGCAGCCAGACTTCGATATCGTAGGTCTTGCGCGCGGCGAAGCCCATGTCGCCGGCACAGAGCGCCATCACCCGATATGGCAGATCGAGGCGTTGCAGGATGGCTTCGGCACAGCCGGTCATGCGTTCATGTTCCGCCTCCGACTGTTCCGGAAGCGCGATCGAGACCAGTTCCACCTTGCTGAACTGGTGCTGGCGGATCATGCCCCGCGTGTCCTTGCCGGCCGCACCCGCCTCGGAACGGAAACATGGTGTCAGCGCCGTGAAGCGCAGCGGCAACACGTCCTCGTCCAGGATCTCCTCCCGCACCAGATTGGTCAGCGGCAGTTCCGCCGTCGGTATCAGCCAGAAGCCGTTCGTGGTGCGGAACAGGTCTTCGGCGAACTTGGGAAGCTGTCCGGTCCCGAAGGCCGCCTCGTCGCGGACGAGAAGCGGCGGCGCGATCTCCGTATAGCCGAATTCACCCGCATGAATGTCCAGCATGAAGCTCGCCAGCGCCCGCTCCAGCCGCGCGAGCTGGCCGCGCAGGACCACGAACCGCGCCCCCGACAATCGCGCGGCGGTGGCGAAGTCCATGCCGCCCAGCAATTCGCCGATCGCGACGTGATCCCTGGGCCGGAAGCCGAAGTTGCGCGGCGCGCCGAAACGGCGCAACTCGACATTGCCGGTCTCGTCGGTCCCTTCCGGCACCTCCGCCGCCGGCAGGTTCGGCAGGCCGGCCAGCGCCTCTTCGAGTTCGCGGGCCAGCTCCTGTTCCTGCGCCTCGAGCGACGGAATCCGCTCCTTGAGTTCCGCCACCTCCGCGATCAAGGCCGCGGCATCGCCCCCCTTGGCCTTCGCGGCGCCGATGGCGCGCGAAGCCTCGTTGCGCCGGGCAAGAAGCTGCTGGGTCTCCGTCTGCAACCTGCGTCGGCGCTCGTCGAGCGCCAGAAGATGCGCCGACATGGAAGACAGCCCGCGCCGGCCGAGCCCGCTGTCGAAGGCGTCCGGATTGTCGCGGATATACTTGATGTCGTGCATGCTTGGACCGGGTGGAGACGAATCAGGCGGCCGGCGCTTTATACGCCGGGCAACTGGAAGCGTAAACCCTGTGGCCGGCCGACGGCCCTGCGTTGCCAGTTCCACGGCCCGGCCCTAGACTGCCTCCGGGCCAACCGCAGGGGTCAGAGACGATGAGCGACAAGCCGCTTTCCTTCCGCAGGGCAGCGCCACAGCCGGCGGTCCGGCCGGACCTGTTGCCGGCGGACGGACTGCCCGCCTTCCCGCGGACGCGCATGCGCCGGCTCCGCCGGCACGACTGGTCGCGCCGTCTTGTGGCCGAGCATGCCCTTGCCCCGGCCGACCTGATCTGGCCGGTGTTCGTGCATGAAGGGCGCGATCTGGCCGCCGACGTGCCGTCCATGCCGGGCGTGCAGCGGCTTTCCATCGACCTGCTTGTCGAGCGGGCCGCGGAAGCGGCGGACCTGGGCATACCGGTGATCGCCGTCTTTCCGGCCATTGACCCCGCCCTGAAGGACCCCGACGGCACGCTGGCGACGCGCCCTGACAACCTGGTCTGCCGCGCGGTCCGGGCGGTCAAGCAGGCGGTGCCGCAGATCGGGGTGCTCTGCGATGTGGCGCTCGATCCCTTCACCGACCACGGCCAGGACGGATTGGTTCGCGACGGCTACGTGGTCAACGACGAGACGCTGGAAGTGCTGGTGCAGCAGGCGCTGGTGCAGGCGTCCGCCGGATGCGACATCATCGCGCCGTCGGACATGATGGACGGGCGCGTCGGCGCCATCCGCGCGGCGCTGGAAGCCGCCGGCCATGTCAACGTCGCCATCATGGCCTATGCGGCCAAATATGCCTCGGGTTTCTATGGTCCGTTCCGCGATGCCGTCGGCTCGGCCGGCAATCTCGGCAAGGGCGACAAGCGCACCTACCAGATGGACCCGGCGAACGGCGCGGAAGCCCTGCGCGAGGTGGCGCTCGACATCGCCGAAGGCGCCGACATGGTGATGGTGAAACCCGGCATGCCCTATCTCGACCTTTGCTGGCGGGTCAAGGAAGCGTTCGGATTGCCGACCTTCGCCTACCAGGTTTCCGGCGAGTACGCGATGCTGCAGGCAGCCGGGCGCAACGGCTGGCTCGATCTCGAGCGGGTGATGATGGAAAGCCTGATCGGTTTCAAGCGCGCCGGCTGTGACGGCATCCTGACCTATTTCGCCATGGATGCTGCGAAACGGCTCAAGGCAGGCTAACCGGAATTGGTATCCGCGCCGGCTGCCTCCGCCTCGCGCCGCGCCTGTTCCGCCGCTTCCTTGCGGGCGCGGTCACGCTCGACCAGCTTTGCGGCAAAGATCGAGATCTCGTAGAGCAGGATCATCGGCAAGGCCAGGCTGACCTGGCTGATGACGTCGGGCGGCGTCACCACGGCGGCGACCACGAACACTCCGACGATGGCATAGCGCCGCTTGTCCGCCAGGCCGGCGCTGGAAACGATGCCGACGCGGGCCAGAAGCGTGAGCAGCACCGGAAGCTGGAAGGCGAGCCCGAAGGCGAAGATCAGCGCCATCACCAGCGAGAGATATTCGTTGACCTTGGTTTCCGCCACGATCGGCAGGGCATCGGCCCCGCCCGGGCTCTCGAAACTGATGAAGAAGCGGAGGGCCAATGGCAGGACAATGAAATAGACCAGGCTGGCGCCGAGCAGGAACAGCACCGGCGTCGCCGCCAGGAACGGCAGGAATGCCTTTTTCTCGTGCCTGTAGAGGCCGGGCGCAACGAACATCCAGAGCTGCCCGGCGATCACCGGAAAAGCCACAAAACAGGCCGACCAGAAGGCGACCTTGATGAAGGTGAAGAACGCCTCCTGGGGTGCGGTGAAGATCATCCGCCGCGCACCAGCGTCTTCGCCATAGGCGAGGACCAGCGGCCGCATCAGGATGTTATAGATGTAGGGCGCGAAAAAATAACAGACCAGGAAGGCGAGCAGGATCGCGCCGATCGCCCACATCAGGCGGGTGCGCAGCTCGATCAGATGGTCGAGCAGCGGCGCCTTGCTCTGCTCGATCGCCTCCTCGTCGCGATCGCTCAACGCTCGCCTCCGCCGGCAGCGGGCGTGCCTGCCTGACTTGCCGGCGGCACTTTGCGCTCCGGGTCGGCAGAGGCAGTGTCCGTTGCCGGGGCCTCTGGCAGCGCGGCCGGCGCCGGCGCGCTATCGGCCGCCGGCCTGACGGCATCCTCCGCCGATTTCTCGATATCCTTGGCCACCTCGGAAATGCCGCCGATCGACTTACGCAACTCGCCCTCCGGATCGACCTTGTTTTCGATCTCCTCGCGGATATCGAGCTGGGCGAGCTTGGAAATGTCCTGCTTCAGATCGGCGACCTCCGCCTCGCGGGCGATATCGTCCAGGCTGTTCTGGAACTCCCGCGCCATGCTGCGCGCCTTGGCCGTGAACTGGCCTACGGCCCGAAGCACCTTCGGCAAATCCTTGGGTCCGATCACGACGATCACCACCAAGGCGATCAGCGCCATCTCGGACCAGCCGATATCCAGCATGCTTGAGAACCCGATCAAGTCCTCCCGGCGGCGCGGCCGGGCGCGTGTGACCCTTCAGTCAGATATGGGCTCAGGCCACCTTGTCCTTGGTCGCCTGCTCGCTGCCCTGAGCCTCGCGGGCCTGTCCGCTCGCATTCTCGATCGGCTTGGGCTCTTCCTTGTCGGCAAGCCCCTTCTTGAAGTTCTTGATGCCCTGGGCCAAATCGGTGGCGACCGATGGCAGCTTGCGGGCGCCGAAGACCAGCAGCACAACGACCAGCACCACCAGCCAATGCCAGATGCTGAATGTACCCATCAAACTCTCCTCACATTGCTGGAACGGCCCGCCGAACGGCGATGATGGCAGAAAGGACCATCCGGCGCAACGAACCGGCTCCTTACGAATTGTCTTTATGTGGCGCGGACAAGACCTTGCATCAAGCTTTTCATTCCGCGCCAAAGATGAAAGTCCCGGCCGGATCCAGCCCGACCGGCACCTGGCTGCCCTGCGCCGGCGCCCGCCCGGCATCGATCCGGGCCAACAGCTCCTCGCCATGGGCCAGCGTGAGCCAGACGAGATTGTAGGGGCCGAGCGATCGTACCTCCCGGACCAGCCCCTGTGCCATCCCATCCCCGATCCGCACCGCTTCGGGCCTGATCAGCATTACCGCCGCGCCATCGCGCACCCCCTCGGCCGGCCAGCGGCCAAATGGCGTCTCGGTCTCCTCGAGCCGCACCCCAACCGAGAGTTCGTTGATTTCACTAAAGAATTTTGCAACGAAAGCATCTTTCGGCCGGGCATAGAGATGCGCCGGCGTCCCCTCCTGCACCAGATGGCCGCCGCGCATCAGCGCAATCCTGTCGGCCATGCGCATGGCCTCTTCCGGATCGTGGGTGACCAGCAAGGTGGCTGCGCCGGACGATTTGAGCAGCCGCAGCGTATCGTCCCGAACCTGATCGCGCAGGCGCACATCGAGGCCGGAGAAAGGCTCGTCCATCAGCATCACGCGCGGCGCAGGTGCCAGGGCCCGCGCCAGCCCGACCCGTTGCTGCTCGCCGCCGGAAAGGGTATGCGGATAGGCCCCGGCCAGATGGGTCAGGCCGACCCCGGCCAGCATGGCCTGCACGCGGGCGCGCCGCTCGGCAACCGGCCCGCCCAGCCCGAATGCCACATTCTCGCTGACCGAAAGATGGGGGAATAGCGCATAGTCCTGGAACACCAGGCCGACGCCGCGCCGTTCCGGCGGCACGAGTGCGCCCGGCCCGGAGACCGTCGCCCCGCCGATCGCGATACGGCCCCGGAGGAGCGGTTCCAGCCCTGCGACGAGGCGCAACGTGGTCGACTTTCCACAGCCCGAAGGGCCCAGCAGGCAGACCACCTCGCCCGCCTCGACTGCAAGCGACAGATCGCGCACTGCTGGCCGGTTGCCATAGGCATGGGAGACAGCTTCTAGGGTCAGACCGGCCATGCCCGCCGGCGCCTCCCGCTTCAACGGCGCTTTGCCGCTTGCGCCGCGGCCTGGGCCTGGTCCTCAGGCCCCTCGCGCTCCTCGCCAGTCGCCTCCCCGGCTTCGCCCGGTGGCTCCTCGCCCTCGGGCGGCGGCGTGATCTCGACCAGGGGTCCCTCCTCGTCGAGGAAATCCTCGGTTTCGGCACCCATGCCGGGCAGGCTCTGGCCCGGCGGCGGGCCAAACAGGTTCTCCGCCCTGACCGCGGCATCGAGCAGGCCGGCCGCCTTCAGTTCCTCGATGCCCGGCAGATCCTGGAGGCTCTCGAGGCCGAAATGGACCAGGAACTCGTTGGTCGTGCCGTAAGTGACCGGCCGGCCGGGCGTCCGCCGCCGGCCGCGCATGCGCACCCAGCCGGCCTCCAGCAGCACATCCAGCGTGCCCTTGCTGATCGCCACGCCACGCACCTCCTCGATCTCCGCACGGGTGACCGGCTGGTGATAAGCGATGATGGCGAGTGTCTCGACCGCGGCGCGCGAGAGCTTGCGCGGCACCTGGCGGTGTTCCTGCAGCAGATGGCCGAGATCAGGCGCGGTGGCGAAGCTGTAGCGCCCGTCCGCGCGCATGAGATGGACGCCACGCTCCGCATAATGCGCCGCCAGCGCCGCGAGGATGGCGGCGATGTCGGCACCCTCCGGGAGCCGGGCCTGCAAGGTCGCCTCGTCCAGCGGCTCGACGGCGGCGAAAAGCAGGGCCTCGGCCATGCGGACATGTTGCGGGTCGGCGCTCATGAACTCTCCGTGGAACCTTTATCCAGTCGACGCAGGTAGATGGGGCCGAAGCTCTGGCCCTGACGCAGCGTCAGGCGCCCCTGCTTGGCCAGTTCCAGGCTGGCGATGAGCGTCGAGGCCATGGCCGAGCGCTGGCTGAACGGATCCAGCAGTCCGGGCGGCAGGAAGGTCTGCAGCACCGACCATTCGGGCACGCGGCCCAGCATCTCGGAGAGCCGCTGCAGCGCCATCTCGACCGAAAAGATCTGGGTGCGCCGCAACCGCAGCGCCTCGCCCGAGCCACGGCTGACGCGAAAATCCGCATAGCCTTTCAGGAGTTCGATCAGCGAAAGCTCGAACACCGACCGCCGCAGCACGCGCACCCCTTCCGGCCGGCCGCGCGGAAAGAAATCGACGCGGAACTGGTGGCGGCCCATCAGCCGCTGACCGCAGCCGCGCATCGCCTCCAGCCGGCGCAACTGAAAGGCCAGCCGTTCGGCCATTTCCGCCCCGCTCAGCCCTTCTTCCTCCTTCTCGGTCTCGGGCAGCAGCAGGCGGCTCTTGAGATAGGCGAGCCAGGCGGCCATGACGAGGTAATCGGCGGCGATCTCCAGCCGCACCTTGCGCAATTCCTGAATGAAAGCGAGATACTGTTCCGCAAGCTGAAGAATGGAGATCTGTTTCAGGTCGACCTTCTGGTCGCGCGCCAATGCCAGGAGCACGTCGAGCGGCCCTTCGTACCCGTCGAGATTGAGAACGAGAGTGCCGTGATCGCCGAGCCCGGGTGCCTCCTGCTCGAAGGGCTCCTCCACCGGGCTGTGCAGGGTTTCATCCGCCATGGCGCTCACTGATGACCCGTCAGGGTCAGGACCAGTTCAAAGAGGAACTGAACGGGAGGCAGTATCAACCAGCCGAAGGGATTGAGGTCAAGGCCAAAGGAAGAGCCGAGGATCGGAGGAAGGATCATCACCGCCAACAAGATCACGATACCGAACCGCTCAAGCCGGGCCAGCGGATAGGCAAGCACATCCGGCAACAGGCCAACCGCCACTCTCCCGCCATCGAGCGGTGGCAAAGGCAACATGTTAAACACAGCCAATAACAAATTGATAAATATAGAGAAAGTCAGAAGATCTACAAGCCATGTCCGAACCTCGCCCTCGAACATAAGGCCGAGATGCAGGGCAACGCCCGAAGCCAGCGCCAAGCCCAGGTTGATGCCGGGGCCGGCGGCCGCCACCCAGACCATGTCGCGGCGAGGCTGGCGCAACCGGCCGAAATTGACCGGCACCGGCTTGGCATAGCCGAACAGGAACGGCGAGCCGAGCAGCCGCAACATGATTGGCAGCAGCAGCGTACCAAAGGGGTCGATGTGACGCAGCGGGTTGAAACTCACGCGCCCAAGGCGCAGCGCCGTGTCGTCTCCCAGCTTCCATGCCACATAGCCATGTGCCGCCTCGTGCAGCGTGATGGCGAGGATCGCCGGAATGGCGATCACGGAAACGGCGTAGAGAATTGAGACAGGGTCCATGGCAATGATCTGGGGTCAGGCGACGGTGCGGCCAAGGAGCGCGGCGAGGCGGGCCAGCGCGCCGGCCCGGTCAAATCGCGCATCGACCGGCGCGACCTTGCGCGCCGCCCGCCCGAGAGCCGCTTCGGTCATCGGCCTGGCACCGCGCACCACCTCCTTCATTTCGCCCATGTCCCCCGAGCAATGCAGGGCGATGTCGCAACCTGCCGCCAGTGCCCGTTCCGCCCGCTCGCCGAAGCTGCCGCCCAACGCCTTCATGGCGAGATCGTCTGACAGCAGCAGGCCCTGAAACCCGATCAGGCCGCGCACCACCTCGCCGATGACAAGGGAGGACGTCGTGGCGCATTCCGCTTCGTCGATCGCGTCGTAGAGCACATGGCCGGTCATCGCCCACGGCAGGTCGGCCAATACCCGGAAGGGGGCGAAATCGGATTTCTCCAGTTCGGCCCGGCTCGCCCCTACACGGGGCAGCGACAGATGGCTGTCCACCCCGGCCCGGCCATGGCCGGGTATGTGCTTGATCACGGGCGTGACCCCGCCGGCCATCAGCCCCTCCGCCGCCGCCCGGCCAAGCGCGGCGACTTGCGCGGGCTCGCGCCCAAAGGCGCGATCGCCGATCACTTCGTGGCTGCCGGGCGCCGGCACGTCGAGCACCGGTGCGCAATCCACGTCGATGCCGAGCGCGCGCAGGTCGCGGGCAATGACTTCGTGGTTGATCCGCACGGCTTCCAGCGCCGCTTCGCGGTCACGCGCGAAAAGTTCCGCAAACGCCGCCGCTGGCGGCGGATGGCGCCAGTGCGGCGGACGCAGCCGTGCGACACGGCCGCCCTCCTGGTCGATCAGGATCGGGGCATCCGCCCGGCCGACCGTTTCGCGGAGCGCGCGGGTGAGCGACATCACCTGGGCCGGATAGACGCAGTTGCGCTGGAAGAGGATGAATCCGTATGGGTCTGCGGCGCGGAAAAAGGCCCGTTCCTCCGCCGTCACCTCCGCGCCTGCGAGGCCAAGGATGACAGCCCGCGGCGTCCGCTCAGCGGGCGGCAACGATGCAGCCCTGCGTCGGCGCCCTCGCGCGGATTCTCTCGCATGCGGCAACCGCGCCGGCACGATCGGCGAAGGAGCCGGCCTGGATCCTGTAGCGCGTGCCGACATTCGCGAGATCGACACGCTCGATCGCATGCGGCATGCCGCCAAGGATATCCGCATGGACGCGGGCCAGCCGCTTCCATTCCGCATTGGCCGCCGCCTGATCGCCAAGCGAGCCAAGCTGGATACGGAAGGCGCCCAAGGCACCCGCAGGGGCGGCCGGCGTCGCCGGTTTCGGCGGCAGGGCCGCCGTCTGCCGCGCCGGCGCCGGTGCAGCGGCAGGCGGCGCGGCCGGGCTCGGCTCGGCGGGGGCTGCCGTCGGCTGGGTCGGCAGCGCGTTCGGCCCGCTCTGGGCCGGCGCTGCCGGTCGTGCCACCTCGGCCACAGCCTGCGGCGGCGGGGGCGGCGGGGGCGGCGGCGGCTGGCTTGCCACCTGCCCCGACGGTGCCGCGGGCACGGCCGGCTGGCCGGCGGCGGGTGCCAGTTCCTGTGGTGCGGTCGGGGAAGGTGCCGCCGCCGTTCGCGGCGGCTCCGGCTTCGGCTGCTCCGGCGGCGGCAGCAGCCGCTCGGCCTGCTGCGGGCGCGGCGCATTGGCCATGCTCTCGAAAATCTGCTTGTCCTGGTTCGGGACCTGCAATCCGCCCGGATTGTCGGGCGCCACTTTGACCGGGCCGCCATCGGCCTTGATAAGCGGCGGCACCAGGCTGCCGCCCCGCTGCACGCCCTGCGAATAGGCGTACCAGACGCCGATGCCGAAGATCACGACCAGCGCCGCCGCGACGACGAGGCCGCTTCCACCGCGCGACTTTTTCGGCGGCGGTCCCAGCGGGTCGAAGTTCGGCGCGGGGCGGTCGTTGGGGTCGATGTAGGCCATCAGCGCATCTCCTCGGCCGGCTCTACGCCCATGATCGTCAATCCGGATGCGATCACCAGGGCGACGGCGCGAATCATTGCCAGCCGGGCCAATGTTAAACCCCGATTCTCCGGGTTGATGAAGCGCAAACCCGCCTGATCCTTGCCGAGATTCCATAGCGAGTGAAAACTTGCCGCCAGATCATACAGATAGAAGGCGACCCGGTGCGGCTCGTGCGCCTCCGCCGCGCTCTCGACCTGGCGCGGCCAGGACGCGACGAGGCGCGCCAGCTCGATCTCCGCCGGATGATCGAGCAAGCTCACCTCCACCGACAGGAGGCCGCCATCCTCGAGTGCCGCCAGCATCCCGGCATCGCCGGCAAAGGCCTCGCGCGCATTGCGCAGCACCGAGCAGACGCGCGCATGAGCATACTGCACGTAGAAGACCGGATTGTCCTTCGACTGCTCGCGCACCTTGGCGAAATCGAAATCGAGCGGCGCGTCGTTCTTGCGCGTGAGCATGATGAAGCGCACCACGCCCGCCCCCACTTCCTCGACCACGTCGCGCAAGGTGACGAAGCTCCCCGCCCGCTTCGACATGCGCACCGGCTGGCCGTTATCGAGCAGGTTGACGAGCTGGCAGAGCTTGATGTCGAGCGCCGCCCTGCCATCGCTGAGCGCCTTCACCGCCGCCTGCATGCGCTTCACGTAGCCGCCGTGATCGGCCCCCCAGACATCGATCATCTCGGTGAAGCCGCGCTCCAGCTTGTCCAGGTGATAGGCGATGTCGGCGGCGAAGTATGTCCAGCTTCCGTCCGATTTCTTCAGCGGCCGGTCGACATCGTCGCCAAAAGCCGTGGCGCGGAAAAGCAGTTGCGGCCGCGGTTCCCAATCGTCCGGCAGCTTGCCCTTGGGTGGCTCCAGCACGCCCTCATAGACGAGGCCCTTGCTCCGCAGCACCTCCAGCGCGTGATCCACCCTGCCCCGTTCGTGCAGGTCGCGTTCCGAGCTGAACACATCGTGCCGGATGCCGAGCAGCGCCAGATCCTCCCGGATCAGCGCCATCATGGCATCGGTCGCGAAGTGCCGCGCGTCTGCCAGCCATTCCGCCTCTGTCCGGCCTCGCCAGGCATCTCCATGCACCTTCGCCATGGCGGCGCCCACCGGCTGGAGATAGTCGCCCGGATAGAGGCCCTCCGGGATCGCGCCGATCTGCTCGCCCAGCGCCTCGCGGTAGCGCAGATGGGCCGAGCGGGCGAGCACGTCCACCTGGGCGCCGGCATCGTTGATGTAATACTCCCGGCAGACTTCGAAGCCCGCCTTCTCGAGCAGTGCCGCCAGGGCATCGCCGAACACCGCACCC
Organism: Alphaproteobacteria bacterium; assembly: GCA_026126215.1. GTDB lineage: Bacteria > Pseudomonadota > Alphaproteobacteria > Ferrovibrionales > Ferrovibrionaceae > JAHCJQ01. The sequence goes on along the minus strand of JAHCJQ010000009.1, from coordinate 544 downwards.
CGGCAATGGCCGACATGCATCGGTCCCGTGGGATTGGCCGAGACATACTCGACATTGACGCGGCGTCCCGCGCCGACACGGGAATCGCCATAGGCCGTCCCGGCGCGCAGCACGTCGCGCAGGCGTTCCTGCCAGAATCCCTGCCGCAGGCGCAGGTTGATGAAGCCGGGGCCAGCCACTTCGACCGTAGCGACGTCCGGCTGGCGGCGCAGTTCCGGGACCAGTCGTTCCGCCAGGTCCCTCGGCTTCATGCCGGCGGGCCGCGCCAGGACCATGGCCGCATTGGTCGCCAGATCGCCATGGGAGGGATCGCGTGGCGGTTCCACCGAGAAGCCGGACACAGGCGTTCCGGCCGGCAGATCGCCACGCGCCAGCATTTCGCCAAGGATCCTGCCGACAAGGGCCTGATATTCCGAAAAAATGTTCATCTCTGCTGCCTGCGCGGCGGGAAAATTGGCGCGGACCCTAGCCGCTCGAGCCGCGTCTTGCCAAGCCCGATCGGGCGCGCAAATTGACAATCCGGCGGAATTGCTTACATATCAAG
>JAHCJQ010000089.1 GCA_026126215.1 Alphaproteobacteria bacterium | reverse complement strand
ACCTCGCGCAATCCGGACCGGCGGGCCCGACTGGCCGAGCTTGGTTTCGACAAGGTGCTGGACGATCATCGCGGCCGGATCGCCGACGAGGTGCTCGCGCTCACCGAAGGGCGCGGGGCGGACGTGATTCTCGACATGGTGGGTGGCCCGGCTCTCGAAGACAATTTTCGCGCCGCGGCGCTGGGCGCGCGTGTCGTCAGCATCGGCCGGCTGGCGGGCGGTCGCTGCGCCATCGATCTGGACCAGCTCGCCCTTCGCCGCCTGAAGCTCTTCGGCGTCACGTTCCGCAGCCGAAGTATCGAGGAACATGCGACGGTCGTCAGCCGTTTCGTCGCCGACCTCATGGGCGAGATCGAGGCGGGCCGGCTGGTGCCGGTGGTGGATCGGGTCGTGCCCTTCGCCGAGGCCGATCACGCGCTGGCCCGCATGCGTGCCAACGAGCATCTTGGCAAGATCGTCCTGACGCTCTGAAGCGCTGTCGGGCGCGCCGTAGCCCTCACCCAACCCTCTCCCGGAGGGAGAGGGCTCGTCATCGACCCTCACCCAACCCTCTCCCGGAGGGAGAGGGCTCGTCATCGACCCTCACCCAACCCTCTCCCGGAGGGAGGGGGCTCGTCATCGACCCTCACCCAACCCTCTCCCGGAGGGAGAGGGCTTCTTCTTTTCTCCCTCTCCCACGCAGTGGGAGAGGGCCAGGGTGAGGGCTACTCCAGTGTCTCGAACAGCCGCAGCATCAGCTTCGCGCGCTGCTCGAGCGAGGAGAAATAGATCTGCTCATAGTCGGTATGGGCCCCCTTGCCGTCAGCGCCAAGCCCGTCGAGCGTCGGGATGCCGAGTGCCGCAGTGAAATTGCCGTCGCTGCCGCCGCCGGTGAGGGGCACGTCCCGCAGCTCGAAGCCGATCTCGGCCGCACACTTCTTCGCATGATCGAACAGCCGCGCCACCCCCTCCGTCTTCTGCATCGGTGGCCGGTTCATGCCGCCTTCCACCTGCAACCGCACGTCCGGGTCGTAGGGCTTTCGGCCAAGCAGGCGCGCCGTCATCTCCTCTCCTGTAGCCGCATCAGGCACGCGCATGTCGATCTCGATGCGGCATTCCTCCGGCACCACGTTGACTCCGGTGCCGCCCTGGATCAGTCCGACATTGAACGTGATGCCGCGGGCATAGTCGGTCATGTTCTCGATATCGACGATCTGTCGCGCGATCTCTCGGATGGCGCTGCGGCCATCCTCGTGCTTGGCCCCGGCATGGGCCGGGCGGCCCGTGGCGCGCATCACGAACCGCGCGGTGCCCTTGCGTGCCGTGACGATCTTGCCGCCGTCGCGGGCTGGTTCCGTGACCAGCACGTATTTTGCATTGCGCGCGGCGCGCTCGATCAGTTCGCGCGTCGTGGTGGAGCCGACTTCCTCGTCGGGCACGAACATGAAGGTAATCGGCAGCGGCGTCTCCATGCCCTCGCGGACGAGGTGACGATAGGCGTAATAGGCAAGGTAGGCGCCGCCCTTCATGTCGTAAATCCCGGGGCCATAGACCACGTCGCCCTCCCGCTTGAAGGGCAGTCGCTTGAGCATGCCGATGGGATGGACGGTGTCGATGTGGCTCAGCACGAGAATGCCCGGCTTGTCGTGGTCGCCCCAGGCCGAACGGGCAACGAGCAGGTCGCCATAGCCGTCGCGTCCCGGCTCGCGTTCGGTCCCCGCGCCCACGGCGCGGAAATCTGCTTCGACCTTGTCTGCCATGCGGTTTACCGCCGCCGCGTCGTGGGACGGACTTTCGATTTCAACCCACTCGCGAATGCCGGCGAGGATTTCCTCTGCGTCGATGCGGACGCGGTTGGAGGCTGGTGACTTGACGTCCATGTTCCACCCTTGAATGTGCGGCGAGGCCCGATGCGCACTTTTCCGGGCTGGCCGCTCGCCGTCAAGGGAAAGGCAGCCATGCAACGGGGTGACGGCGCCATGCGTCTGGGCTAACTTGCGCCCGTCAGTTCGCGTATGGGGGAAAGGCGGCGCATGGCGCAGCACAGGATCGACCTCTCGTCCAGGGTTTCGGACGAGGTCAAGACCACCACTTGCTACATGTGCGCCTGCCGCTGCGGCATAAAGGTGCATCTCAAGGACGGCGCCCTCCGCTACATCGAGGGCAATCGCGACCACCCCGTCAATCGCGGCGTCATTTGCGGCAAGGGCGCCTCCGGACTGATGAAGCAGTTCTCGCCGGCCAAGTTGCGCAAGCCGTTGCTGCGGGTCGGCGAGCGCGGCGAGAGCCGGTTCCGCGAGATCGAATGGGACGAGGCCCTTGGCATCGCTACGGAATGGCTGGGAAGGATCCGCGCCAGCGATCCGAAACGGCTGGCCTTCTTCACCGGCCGCGACCAGTCGCAGGCGCTGACCGGATGGTGGGCGCAGATGTTCGGCACGCCGAACTACGCCGCCCATGGTGGCTTCTGCTCGGTCAACATGGCGGCGGCCGGACTTTACTCCATCGGCGGCTCGTTCTGGGAGTTCGGCGAGCCCGACTTCGAGCATACGCGCTACTTCATGATGTTTGGCGTGGCCGAGGACCATGCATCCAACCCGATCAAGATCGGCATCGGCAAGCTCAAGGGCCGGGGCGCCCGCTTCGTCTCGGTCAACCCGGTGCGCACCGGCTACTCCGCCGTGGCCGACGAGTGGATCGGCATCCGGCCGGGGACGGACGGGCTTTTCGTTCTTTCACTGATCCGCGAACTGCTCCTCGCCGACCAGGTGGACTTCGCCTACCTGGCCCGCTACACGAACGCGCCCTGGCTCGTGATCCAGGACGAGGGCGCTGCCGACCACGGTCTTTTCGCGCGCGATTCGCAAGGCCGACCGCTGCTCTGGGATGCGGCGCTCGGCGAACTCGCCGATGCGATGCGCCCCGAGACGAAACCGGCGCTGGTCGGCCATTACCGGCTGGCGGATGGACGCCGGGCGGTGCCAGTCTTTCAGCTTCTTGCCGAACGCTACCTTTCGCCGGATTACGCGCCCGAGAAGGTGGCGCCGATCATCGGCATTCCGGCGGAGAGCGTGCGTCGCATCGCCGCCGAACTGGCGCAGGCCGCCTTCCGCGGCGAAATCCGTATCGAACAGCCCTGGACCGACTGGGCCGGCCGCCGGCACGATCACATGATCGGCCGCCCGGTGAGCTTCCATGCCATGCGCGGCATCTCCGCCCATTCCAACGGCTTCCACACCTGCCGCGCCATACACCTGTTGCAGATGCTGCTGGGCTCGGTGGACGTGCCCGGCGGTTTCCGCTTCCGGCCGCCCTTTCCCCGCCCGATCCCGCCGGCGATCAAGCCCGCCGGGCCGGCCGCAGCGGGACAAAGCCTGAAAGGGCCACCGCTCGGCTTCGTGCAGGCGCCTGCCGATCTGCTGGTCGACGAGGCAGGAGAGGCTTTGCGCATCGACAAGGCCTATTCCTGGGAGGCGCCGCTGGCGGCGCATGGGCTGATGCACATGGTGATCGCCAATGCCCATGCCGGCGATCCATATCCCATCGACACGCTCATGATGTTCATGGCGAACATGAGCTGGAATTCCTCGATGAACGTGCCCGGCACGATCGATATGCTGACGGCGAAGGATCCGGCAAGCGGCGAGTATCGCATCCCGCGCATCATCTATTCGGATGCGTTCTTCTCCGAGATGGTGGCCTATGCTGACCTGGTGTTGCCCGATACCACCTACCTGGAGCGGCATGATTGCATATCGCTGCTCGACCGGCCGATCTCGGATGCCGACGGGCCGGCAGATGCGATCCGCCAGCCCATCGTCAGACCGGACCGCGATGTCCGCCCCTTCCAGGACGTGCTGCTCGACCTCGGCGCAAGGCTGGGCCTGCCGGGCATGGTGGATGGGGAGGGACGGCCGAAATATCCGGGCGGCCTTGCCGACTACATGGTGAACCACGAACGCAAGCCGGGTCTCGGCATGCTGGCCGGCTTCCGCGGCGCGGGCGGCCAGGCCAAGGGCCTCGGCGCGCCCAATCCGCACCAGATCGAAGCCTACGTGGCGAATGGCTGCTTCTGGCATGACGAGCTGCCGCACGAGGCGCGCTACTACAAGCACGTGAACCGGCGCTATCTCGACTACGCCGTGGCAATGGGTTTCATCGACCGGGCGGAGCCGGTGGTGCTGCAGCTCTATAGCGAGCCGTTGCAGACCTTCCGTCTCGCCGCCGAGGGCCACGGCGAATGCCAGCCGCCTGCGCGGCACAGGGCGCGTATCCGCACCTTCTTCGATCCGCTGCCGATCTGGTATCCGCCGTTCGAGGAACAGGACAGCAATGCTGGCGAGTTCCCTTTGCACGCCATCACCCAGCGGCCGATGATCATGTACCATAGCTGGGACTCGCAGAATGCCTGGCAGCGGCAGATCATTTCCTCCAACCGTATCTACCTCGCGCGGACGCTGGGCGAGCGGCTCGGAATCGCGGACGACGACTGGATCCGCATCACCAGCCGCCAGGGCAGCGTGCGCGCCCAGGCGAAGCTGATGGAAGGGGTCAATCCCGACACGATCTGGACCTGGAATGCGATCGGCAAGCGGGCTGGCGCCTGGAACCTCGCGGCGGACGCGCCGGAGGCGACGAAGGGCTTCCTGCTCAATCACCTGATCCCGGAATTCCAGTCGGGCGAGGGGACGGCCGCGCCGCTCTCTAACTCCGATCCGGTGACCGGGCAGGCCGCTTGGTACGATCTCAAGGTCCGCATCGAGAAATGCCTGCCGGATGAGGCAGGAACGACCGATCCGTTGTTCGCTCCGCTTGCGCCGCCACCGGGCCTGCCGGAGCGGGCGGCGCGCATCGATTTCGGCCGGCGCTTCCGGCCGGGGAGCAAGTGACGTGACAAGCCTGCCCGAACAGCCGGCGCAAAGGCGCCTCGGCCTCGTCATCGATCTCGATACCTGCGTTGGCTGTCACGCCTGCGCGACGAGCTGCAAGGAATGGAATATGGGCGGTGTGGCGGCGCCGCTGACCGACCTCGATCCCTATGGCGCGAAGCCCGACGGGGTTTGGTTCAATCGCGTGCATGGCTTCGAGGCGGGCGAGGGGGGTGCAGGCCGGACGGTGCATTTTCCACGTTCCTGCCTGCATTGCGAGAATGCTGCCTGTGTCACGGTCTGTCCGACCGGGGCGAGCTACAAGCGGGCCGAGGACGGGATCGTGCTGGTGAACGAGGATCTATGCATCGGCTGCAAGCTCTGCTCCTGGGCCTGTCCCTATGGCGCGCGCGAGTTTGACGAGGCCGAGGGCGTGATGAAGAAATGCACCCTCTGCGTCGACCGCATCTACAACGAGACGCTGGCGGAGGCGGACCGCAAACCCGCCTGCGTCATGGCCTGTCCGACCGGGGCACGGCATTTCGGCGATCTCGCCGATGAGGGCTCCGAAGTCTCGCGGCTGGTCGCGGCGCGCGGCGGCTTCGACCTCATGCCCGAACTCGATTACCGGCCGACCAACAAGTACCTGCCGCCGCGCATGAATGCCTCCCCCGCCGCTGTGCCGCCGGCCGCCGCCGGCGAGGCAATACGGCCGGAGAGCAAGTTCCTGCAATGGGTCGACCGGCTGTTCTCGCGCTAGCAGGGAGTGTTCGTTGCATCCGGCCTATTCCGTCATCTACTTCACCGTGGCGTCCGGCGCCGGCTATGGGCTGCTGTTCCTGTTGGGGCTGCAGGCAGCCTTCGACCTGCTGCCAGTGAATCCCTGGAGCGCGCCGGCGAGCGGGCTGTTCGCGCTGGCGCTGGTGACGACGGGTCTGCTCTCGTCAACCCTGCATCTCGGCCACAAGCTCAGGGCCTGGCGGGCGGTGACGCAGTGGCGCTCTTCCTGGCTGTCGCGCGAGGGCGTCCTGGCGCTGATCGGCCTCCCCGTTGCCGTCGCCTTCCTGTACGGCATGGCGTTCCAGAACGATGCCGGCTGGTGGCGTGCGCTCGGCCTCGCGGTGGCGATGCTCTCGGCGCTGACCGTCCATGCGACGGCGATGATCTATGCGAGCCTCAAGCCAATCCGCCACTGGAACAACCCGCTGACCGTGCCCGGATATTTGCTGCTCGCGCTCGCATCCGGAGGGGTCGCGGACCTCGCCATGGACGCGGCTTTCGGCAGCATCACGCTGGCCTCCGGCCTGCTTGGCCTCGCGCTGCTGGCGGCCGGTATCGCGGTCAAGCGCGGCTATTGGCGGAGCGTGGATGCCGGCGAGGCCGCCTCCAGTCCGGAGAGCGCCACCGGGCTTGGCGCCATCGGCAAGGTCCGTCTTTTGGAGCGACCCCATACCGAGGAAAACTACCTGCTCAAGGAGATGGGCTACCAGGTGGCGCGCCGGCATGCCACGCGGCTCCGGCTGGTGGCGCAGGTGCTGGGCTTCCTGGTGCCGGCGCTGGCGCTGGCGCTAGCGCTGCTGCTTGGCGGCGGCGGGCTGTCGGCGCTGGCGCTTTTCCTCGCCCTCGCCGCCATGCTCGCGGGGCTGCTGGTGGAGCGCTGGCTCTTCTTCGCCGAGGCGAAGCATACGGTCATGCTCTATTACGGTGCCGGCCGGGTCTGAACCGACATGCGCCGGACAGTCGCCAACGCAGCCTCTATATTGTTCGCATGGATTTCGGTGAGACCCTGTTGGCCCATGAGCCGGCGATCAGGCTTGGCGCCTTCCTCGGCATCTTTGCCGCCGTGGCGGCCTGGGAGACGCTGAGCCCGCGCCGCCGGCGCGTCCTGCCGCGCCTGCTGCGATGGACCAACAACTTCGCCATCGTCGCGGTCAATTCGCTGCTGCTGCGCTTGGTCTTTCCGGCCGCCGCGGTGGGCTTCGCCTGGTTTGCGGCGGAACGCGGTCTTGGCCTCTTTCACCTGCTCGACCTGCCGACGCTGCTCGAAGGACTGTTGGCCTTCCTGCTGCTCGACCTCGCCATCTGGGCGCAGCACCTCGCCTTCCACAAGGTGCCGATGTTCTGGCGGCTGCACCGCATGCATCACGCCGACCTCGATTTTGACGTGACCACCGGCGCGCGGTTTCATCCGGTCGAGATCCTTCTCTCCATGGCAATCAAGTTCGCGGTTATCGTGACGCTCGGCGCGCCGCCGCTTGCGGTGCTGCTGTTCGAGCTGGTGCTCAATGCCACGTCGATGTTCAACCACGCCAATGCCTCCCTGCCGCCGGCGATCGAACGGATGGTCCGACTGTTCGTCGTGACGCCGGACATGCATCGGGTGCACCACTCGGTCATACGCCGCGAGACGGACAGCAATTTCGGGTTCAATTTCCCCTGGTGGGACCGGATTTTCGGGACCTACCGGGCGCAGCCCGAACTGGGCCATGACGGCATGACCATCGGTATCGAATCTTTCCGCGACGCCGCTGAGGCACGGCTCGACCGGCTGTTGACCCAGCCTTTCCGCGAGGCATGATCCGGGCGTCATGACCGCGCTTATCCTCGCCGTGTTCATCGCCACTTATATCGGCATGGCGCTGGGGCGGGTGCCGGGCCTCAGGCTCGACCGTACCGGGATCGCACTGATGGCCGTGGCGCTCCTGCTTGCGGCGGGGGCCATCGACCTTTCGGCCATGGGACGGGCCATCGACGCGCCGACCATCCTGCTGCTGTTCGCGCTGATGATCCTCTCGGCGCAGTTCGGCCAGGCTGGTTTCTACGACCTCTGCGCCGCCCGCATCACCTCTGCAGCGCTTTCCCCGCGCCTGCTGCTGGCATTGACGATCATGGTCAGCGGTGGCCTGTCCGCCATCCTGGCGAATGACATCGTCGTCTTCGCCATGACGCCGCTGCTCTGCATTGGACTCGGGCGGCGCGGGCTCGACCCGCGCCCCTTCCTCATGGGGCTGGCCGGGGCCAGCAACGCCGGATCGGCGGCGACCTTGATCGGAAATCCGCAGAACATCCTGATCGGCCAGCTCGGCGGCCTCGATTTCTGGATGTTCCTGATGGTCTGCGGTCCGCCTGCCCTTGTTTCGCTCGTCGTCGTGCATCTCGCGGTGGCGTTGATGTGGCGGCGGGAGTTGCGGGCGGCGCCCATGCCGGCGCTTCCGTTGCCCACGCCGGCGGCCGACCGCACGCAGGTGCTCAAGGGCCTGCTCGCGGCGCTTGTCCTTGTCGGCCTCTTCGCCACGCCAATGCCGCGCGAGATCGGCGCGCTCGCCATCGCCGCCCTGCTGCTGGCGAGCCGGCGCATGGCGAGCCGGGCCATGATCGGCGCCGTCGACTGGCATCTGTTGCTGCTGTTTGCCTGCCTGTTCACGGTGACCGCGGCCTTCGCCGCGACCGGAATCGCCGAGGGTGGCCTGGAGTGGCTCAAGGCGCGGGGCCTGTGGCCGGACCGGCTGCTGCTGCTCGCGCCGCTGTCGCTGATTGCCTCGAACACCATCGGCAATGTCCCGGCGGTGATCCTCCTCATGGCGATCTGGGAGGCGCCGCCCGAAGGCGCGCTCTATGGTCTCGCGCTGCTCAGCACGCTGGCCGGCAACCTGCTGCTGGTCGGATCCCTCGCCAACATCATCGTCGCCGAGCGGGCCGAGGCTTCCGGCCTGCGACTGGGCTTCGCCGACTTCGCCCGGGCCGGCATTCCCATGGCGCTGGTCTCGATGGCGCTTGCCGTCGTCTGGCTCGGCGTCGGCGGCTGGATGCCGTGGTTCTAGGCGTCCTGGACTGGGCTTGCGGCAAGTAACGCTTGCCCTGACCGTCGCTCCTGCCGCAGGCTCTGGCCAAGTTCGCCGCGACGGGGGCTCGGATAAGGGGAATGAAAGTGCGACCGCCGCCATCGGGCGGCCTTTCGTGTTGGATATGGCTGTCTCGCGAGGCGCGCGCGGAGGGCGGTAGCCCGGGTGGCAGGTTGCGGCGCTTGGCGGCAGATATCGGCTGGCGCGCGGCGGGAACGGGCGGGCGGAGCCTGATTCTCCTCGCGCTGCTTGCAGCACCTGGCCTTGCCGCCCTGCGGGCGGGACGGGCGCTGGCCCGGCACGGTGCCGCCGCGCGGCAAGCTGGCGGGCCGGTGCCGGCGCGGCAGTTCCTCGCCATGCTGGGCCCGGCGCTGCTGCTCGGCCTGCCGCCCGCCGCCTGGTACCGTTTCGGCCTGTTCCGGCCCGAGGCCGGGGGAGCGAGCGACTATCTGACGCGCGAACTGACCCGGCAGGGCCTCTATCCGATGATCGGCGCGGGCGTGCAAGGCGAAGCCGGCAGGCTGCTCGCGGACCGGTTTCTGTTCTCGAGGCATGCTCTCCGCCACGGCCTGCCCATGGCACGGCTGGCGCTCGCCGCGGAGCCTTCCGGGCTGATCTACCCCGAAACCGCGCTCGAACTGCCGGCGCTTGACCTGTTCGTCAAGCCGCGCCGGGGCCGGGTGCGGGGCGATACCGAGCGTTGGGATTACGCGGGCGAGGGGCGCTGGCTGCATCCGAGCGGCGATTCGCTGGGTGAGGGCGAACTGGTGGCTCGTTTCGTTTCCCTGGCCAAGCGGCGCGGGCGCGGCATCGTGGTCGAGCAGCAGGCAAGGAACCATCCCGACATCATCGCCCTTTCCGGTCGGGTGCTGGCCACGGTCCGTGTCCTGACCTGGCGCGGCGAGGCGGGGCGGATCGAGGCCAGCGATGCCATCCTGCGCATGGCGACCGCCCGACGCGGTGCAAGGGAACTCTCGGAGCCGGGCCGGATCGGCGCGCCGATCGATCTGGAGAGCGGGCGGCTCGGCGAGGCGACAGACCTGGCGAGCGCGATGCCGGGCCCGAGGCTGGCGCGCCACCCCAATACCGGAGCCGATATCGCCGGGCGGCTGCTTCCTTTCTGGCCAGAGGCCCGCGCGCTCGCCATCCGTGCCCATGCCAGCCTGCCGGCCGGCGCGCCGCTGGTCGGCTGGGATCTCGCGATCACTGCCGAGGGGCCGGTCCTGATCGAGGCCAATCCAGCGCCGGGCCTCGACATGCTGCAGCGGGCAAAGGGCCGGGGACTCGCTGCCGGGCGCTTCGGAGAGCTGCTCGAAGAACGATTAAAAGTCTTATTATAGCAATAACTTGCCGGGCGATTCTGGTGCCGGGTGTCGGACTTGAACCGACGACCTACCGCTTACAAGGCGGTTGCTCTACCGCTGAGCTAACCCGGCCCGACCGCATCTGCCACCCAATTCTCTTAAGCGGGCGGCGCCTTCCTCGCAAGTTCATAGAGCGCGCAGGCGGCAGCGTTGGAGACATTGAGGCTTTCCACTGTGGGCAGAATGGGCAGCCGGGCGAGGAAATCGCATTTCTCCTGGGTCAGACGGCGCAGTCCGCCGCCTTCGGCGCCCAGCACGAGGACGGTATTCGGTGCCGGCGGAACGGCCGCAAGTTCCTGCGTCGCCGCACCATCGAGCCCGATCCGCCAGTAGCCGAGTTCCGCCAGCCGGTCGAGCGCCCGGGCCAGGTTTGTGACCCGGACCAGAGGCACGATCTCGAGCGCGCCAGAGGAAGATTTAGCAAGAGTTCCAGTGGCTTCCGGCGCATTTCTCGATGTCGTGACAAGAGCCTTGGCGCCAAATGCGGCGGCCGAGCGCAGGATGGCGCCGACATTGTGCGGATCGGTCACCTGGTCGAGCACCACGACCATGTTGCGCACCCCGGCGGCCGGCGCGCAGGCCTCATCGAGATCCGGCTCCGGCAGGGCCTCGAACAGGCCGGCCATGCCCTGGTGAACGGCGCCGGCCGGCAGCAACTGATCAAGCCTCGCCCGCTCCACGATCTCGGCGGCCGGGCCGGCGGGCAGCCGGCCTTCGAGGCTGCGGGCGGCCTCGGCCGTGAGCAGCAGCCGATGCAGGCGGCGGCGCGGGTTGGCCAGGGCGGCGCGCAGGGCATGGGCGCCGAACAGCCAGACCGCCCCCTCCGGCGTCCGGATGGCCGGCGCCGGCGGGCCGCGGCGGGGGCCTTTTTCGTGTCGGGCAAACGGCTTGCGTGGCTTCATCTTTGGCTTTATAGTCCGCGCCCTATTTCGGCTCAACATCGACCCTTTGGCGCGGATCCGCTCCGCGGCGCGGGCGGTGTTGCGTTGTCGTCGGGAATTCGAGTTGACAAGCGCGGGTTTACACCCATAGTGCGGCACCGTCTTCACAACGACAGCCAGTCGCGTTGCGGAGGGGTGCCCGAGTGGCTAAAGGGGACGGGCTGTAAACCCGTTGGCGTCAGCCTACGTAGGTTCGAATCCTACCCCCTCCACCAGACGGGCGACTGGTCGGAAATCTTGCGCGGACGGGACGTTGGCACGGTTAGGAGCTGGAAGACGCGAACTCACGAAACGTTGCGGGTGTAGCTCAGTGGTAGAGCCCCAGCCTTCCAAGCTGGTTGCGTGGGTTCGATTCCCATCACCCGCTCCAGCATTTCCAGGGTCCGCCCCGCCGGATGAACGAAACTGAACCAGATGGTCGCGAGCTGAACTAGGACACGAAAAG
>JAHCJQ010000088.1 GCA_026126215.1 Alphaproteobacteria bacterium | reverse complement strand
CAGTGGCTATAAAGCGCGCTCGTTCTGGAGACGGCGCCATGAAAGCGAAGATTCACCCCGACTATCACGAAATCACGGTCCAGATGACCGACGGGACCACCTACAAGACCCGTTCGACCTGGGGCAAGGCGGGTGAAACCCTGGTGCTCGATATCGATTCGCGCTCGCATCCGGCCTGGACCGGCGGCCAGACCCGGCTCGTCGATTCCGGCGGCCAGGTTGCCAAGTTCAAGAAGCGCTTCGCCAATCTTGGCATGAAATAGCCCGCGCGCACCGCCACGGAAGCGCACCGATCCAAAAAATCCAAGCCATTCCACACATTGCCCGATTGCCTCATCGGTCGGACTGCATCCGTTGCCGCGCCATTTCGTCCAGGCGGGCCACGCGCACGTAGAGCAGGTGCGAGCGGCGTAGCAGTTCCTGCATGACCGGCGGCAGCGCCTCGCCGGAAGGATTGGCGAGGATCCCCCTCCGGCGCGCGAGTTCGGGGGCCTCGGCAAGTGCCGCCTGCTGGGAGATTTCCCCGGCCTCGACCGCCCGCTGCAGCAGGAGCCAGGCCATCAGGTTGACCAGCCGCGCGGTGAGCCGGCTCGATTCCAAGGCGAAATGCAGCTTGCGTTCGGGCGGCACCGCGGCATGCGCGGTGCGGACGCAAAAGGCCAGATAGTCCCGCGCCTCCGCCAGAAGCGACTCCGCCTCCCCGTAGGTCCGGGCCAGGAACAGGCTTGGCATGGCGGGAGCGGGCGCGTCGGACATCGGACCATCCTAACTGGACGGGGTTAATCCTTCCCCTTGAATCCGGGCTGGCCCTCCCCAAATCGAGATGCGGCCGGGGCGCCGCTTGGCGGGCTCCGGCCGGATCGCAGGTCCGGCTCTACGGCGGACCCAGTCATCATTCATGTTGCTCCAAGGAGGATATGACGATGCGTGCCTTCGACCTTTCCCCCCTGCTGCGTTCGACCGTCGGCTTCGATCATTTCGACCGGCTGTTCGAGACAGTCGCCCGCATGGACGAAACAGCGCAGGGCTACCCTCCCTACAATATCGAGGCCCATGACGAGGACCGCTACCGCGTGACGCTCGCGGTCGCCGGCTTCGCCGAGGACGATCTCGACATCACCGTGCAGGATCGCACCCTGATCGTGAGCGGCAAGGCAAAGGCCGAGCCCGAAGGCGAACAGGTCCGTTACCTGCATCGCGGCATTGCCCGCCGCGCCTTCGAGCGCCGCTTCGCGCTGGCTGACACGATCCGCGTGGCTGGAGCCAGCCTGGAGAATGGCCTCCTGCAGATCGAGCTGATCCGCGAAGTGCCGGAAGCGATGAAGCCGCGCAAGATCAAGGTCGAGCGCGCGCGCCCGGCCATCGAGGGCGAGGCGCAGGCGGCCTGAGGCCGCTTCCGGCCCCGTCGCCTCCCTCACCCCGGCCACTTGATCCGCTTCGCGGCTCAAGGCCACAAAGTAGGAGAGGGAGAAGATATATGCCCTCTCCCGCTCCGCGGGAGATGGCTGGGTGAGGGTCTTACGCGGGCGGGATGGCGTCAGCCATCCCGCAGCGCGATCGCCACCTTGCCGAAATGCTGGCCGGACGCCATGTGGGCGAAAGCCTCCTTGACCTTGGCGAAGGGAAACACCCGGTCGATCACCGGACGCATACCCAGACGGGCGATGGCGGCGCACATCGCCTCCATCTGGTCGCGCGAGCCGACGGTGACACCCTGCAGGCGGATGTTCTGCATCACCACCAGTGGAATGGCGAGATCGCCTTCGGCCGGCCCCGCCAGCACGCCGATCATGCTGATGGTGCCACCGACGCGGACGGCACGGATCGACTGGTTGAGCGTACCCGCACCACCCACTTCCACCACGTGATCGACACCCAGGCCGCCCGCCATCCTGCGCGCGACCTTGCCCCAGTCTGGCGTGGTCCGGTAATTTATCGTCTCGTCGGCACCGAGTTGGCGCAGCCTTGCCAGCTTCTCCTCGCTCGAGGAAGTGGCGATGATCCTGGCCCCCGCCATGCGGGCGAATTGCAGCGCGAAGAGCGATACCCCGCCCGTGCCCTGCACCAGCACCGTCTCGCCTGGCTGCACGCGCCCCTGGGTGACCACGGCGCTCCATGCGGTAAGGCCGGCACAGGTCAGGCTCGCCGCCTCGGCGTCGGTGAGATGGGACGGCGTGGCAACCAGCCCGTCCTCGTGGAATACCCGGTATTCGGTGAGCGTGCCCTCCAGCATGCCGCCGAGATTGCCCGCCAGGCGTGCCTCGGAGGGCGGGCCGCCGATCCAGGACTGGAAGAAGTTGGCGGTGACCCGCTCGCCCACTCCGAACCGCGTGACGCCCGACCCGACTGCCTCGACCGTGCCGGCACCATCCGAAAGCGGCACCAGCTCCTTCAACTGACGCGATCCGTAGCCGCCCTTGATGGTGAGCAGGTCGCGATAGTTCAGCGCGGCGGCGCCGAGCCGGACCAGAACCTCGCGCGGTCCCGGTTCGGGCACCGGCACTTCGACGAGTTGCAGGTGATCGAGACCGGCACCGCCGGACACTCGCCATTGCTTCATGCTGCTTTCCCCCAGATGAATGCCAGCGCCACTCAGTCGCCCTGCTCGAGCGCCTCCATGTCCTCGTCGGAAAAGCCGAAATGGTGACCGATCTCGTGGATCATCACATGGCGGACCAGTGCCTTGAGGTCCTCGCCCGTCTCGCACCAGAAATCGAGCAGCGGCCGGCGATAAAGGAAGATCATGTCGGGCAGCGATCCGGAATCCTGCGTGCTGCGCCGCTCGAGACTCACGCCCTGATAGAGGCCGAGCAGATCGAAGGGTGTTTCGAGTTCCATCTCCTCGATAACGTCTTCGTCCGGAAAATCGGCGATGCGGATCACGAGTCCCTCGCAATGCCGGCGCAGTTCATCGGGAATCGTCGCGAAGGCCTGGCGCGCCAGTTCGTCGAGTTCATCCAGCGTCGGCGCGGTGGTGAAGTGTCTCGAATTGCTCATCATCACAGGCTAGAACATGGTGGCGGGGTTTGGAATGGCGGCATGTTTCCAAAGGAGATCGGCATGATTCCCAAGCTGACCGGGGCGGAGCGGCAGGCGGCGCTGGCGGAGCTGTCCGGCTGGAAGCCGGCCGAGGGGCGCGAGGCGATCGGCAAGACCTTCACCTTTCGCGACTTCAACGAGGCTTTCGGCTTCATGAGCCGGGTCGCGCTGATGGCGGAACGGATGGACCATCATCCGGAATGGTTCAACGTCTACAACCGCGTCGAGATCCTGCTCACCACGCACGATGCCGGCGGCCTGAGCGCGCGCGATATCGCGCTCGCCCGCTTCATCGAGACGGCGGCGACCCGCGCCTGAGACCGGCCGCGCGTCTCCCGGTCAGCGGGGTGCCATCCGGATCGCGCCGTCCAGCCTGATCGTCTCGCCGTTCAGCATCGGATTCTCGACGATGTGGCGCGCCAGCTTGCCATACTCCGACGGTTCGCCGAGCCGCTTCGGGAAGGGCACCGAGGCGGAGAGCGCCGCCTTCACGTTGTCGGGCAGGCCATGCATCATCGGCGTGTTGAACAGGCCGGGCGCGATGGTGCAGACCCGGATGCCGACATCCATCAGGTCGCGGGCAATTGGCAGCGTCATGCCGACCACGCCGCCCTTGGAGGCGGAATAGGCGGCCTGCCCGATCTGGCCGTCGAAGGCGGCGACGGAGGCGGTATTGATGATCACCCCGCGCTCGCCATCGGCGAGTGGCTCGAGCTTGCCCATCTCGGCGGCGCAGAGCCGGATGCAGTTGAAGGTGCCGATCAGGTTGATGTTGATCACCTGCGCGAACTGCTCGAGGGCCAACGGCCCGTCGCGGCCGACGGTCTTGCCGGCGCGGCCGATGCCGGCACAGTTCACCAGGATGCGCGGCGCACCGAGCCTGGCCTTGACCTCTGCCAGGCCCCTGGCGACCGAATCGGCGTCCGCCACGTTGACCTGCACCGCCATGCCGCCGATCTCGGCGGCGGTCTTTGCGGCCAGATCGATGTTCATGTCCCAGAGCGCGCATTTCGCGCCCGCGCCGGCCAGCTCCCGCGCCGTGCCCGCGCCAAGCCCCGACGCGCCGCCCGTGATGATCGCAACCACACCTTTCAGGTCCATGGGCCCGTCCTCTCGTCCGTTCTCGCTGCCAGAAAACCCGGCGCGGTTCTTAGCAGATCGGCGGCGGGCTGGCGAGAGGGCCCAGCCGTCCCCATATGGCGGAAAAGGGATGCTCAGGAGGCCGAAAAAGATGCGCGAGGACGACCGGGAGGCGTTCGACGAGGAAAAACTCCGCCAGGACGAGAGGCGCGTGCGCGAGGGGTTCTGGCCGAAATTCCGCGCCACCTTGGGCCGGATCCCCTTCAGCGAGGACCTGCTGGCGGCGTGGTACTGCGCCAACGACCGCGCCACCCCGCTCTTCGCCCGGGCGACGCTGTTCGGCGCGCTCGCCTATTTCGTGCTGCCGGCGGACGTCATCCCCGACATCATCGTCGGTCTCGGCTATACCGACGATCTTGCCGTCCTGCTCGCTGCCATGAAGGCGATCGGCGCCCATATCCGCCCGGAACACCGAGAACGCGCAAGACGGACCCTGGGCGGGGAAATCGGGCCGCCCGGCGCCTGAACCTCAGTCCGCCGCCCGCCTGTCGTCCTTGTCCCCTGTCCGGGCCTGAGTGGCGATATCGTCCGGCTTGATCGGCGCCTGGTCCACCATCGGGGCGGTCGGACGGCGGCCGAGCTGGTTCTCCCGATAGACGATGTAGAAGGTCGAGGCGACGATGATCGCCGCGCCGAACACGCTCCACCGGTCGGGGATCTCGTGAAAGATGAAGATCGAGAACAGCCCCGCATAGATCAGCCGCGTATAGTCCAGGGAGGCCACAGCCATCGCCTCCGCCACCTGGTAGCCGCGGATCATGCAGCTCTGCGCCGTCGCGCCGAGCAGGCCGATCGAGACCAGCGCCACGAACTCGCCCGTCGTCGGCTGCTGCCAGACCAGGGCGGCCGGGATCGCAGCGATGGCGGTGGAGATCAGGCCGAAATAGAACATCACCGTGACCGGCCGTTCGGTCTGCACGAGCTTCTTTACCGTGACCACGACGAAGGCGACACAGAGCGCACCGGCAAGCGCCACCAGCGCCGCCGGGTCGGGCTCCCCGCCCGGGCGCAGCATGATCAGCACGCCGAGGAAACCGGCGGCGGTGGCGGTGATGCGCCGGGCACGGATCTTCTCACCAAGCAGGATCGTCGCCAGAACGATGAGGAACAGCGGCTTGGTGAAGCTCAGCGCCACCGCGTCGGCGAGCGGCAGGTGCGTCAGCGCATAGAAGCCGCAGAACATTGCCAGCATGCCGATCGAGCCGCGCAGGAAATGCAGGTGGAAGCGCTGCGTCTGCCAGCAGGCGGCGCCCGCGGCAAGCGCAAAGGGGAGGATGCCGAGCAGGCCGAAGGCGGCGCGGAAGAAGGCGATCTGGAAACTGTCGAGCCGGTTGCCGAGCAGCTTGACCAGCAGCGCCATGAGGGAGAAGAGGAAGGCTGCGCACAGGGTCCACACGGCCCCGCGTGCATTCGGCGCAAGCCTCGCCCAGCCCGTGCGGGCGGCCAGCCGTGTTTCCCAATCCGACATTGCGCGCCAGTCTAGCACCCGGTCCGGCGATCACGAACGCGAAAGCAGCCGGGCGGTCATGCGTGCGGCGCTTGATGCCGGCCGGGCCGGGCCTTAGCCTTGGGCACCACGCCACGGGGAGGAGTAGAGAGACGTGAGCAAGCCGCTCTGGCAGCCATCGGCGGACCGCGTGCAGTCGACCAACCTGCGCCGTTTCATGGATTTCCTGAAGGCGCGTCACGGCGTCGATTTCCAGGACTATGCGGCGCTGCATCGCTGGTCGGTCCAGGAACGGGAAAGCTTCTGGGATGCGGTCTGGGACTTTTGCGGCGTGATCGGCGAGAAGGGCGGGCGCATCCTCGCCGATGGCGAGCGGATGCCCGGCGCCCGCTTCTATCCCGACGGCAGCATCAACTTCGCCGAGAATCTTCTGCGGCGGCGCGATGGGGGGGACGCGCTCGTCTTCTGGGGCGAGGATCGGGTGAAGCGGCGCATGAGCCATGCCGAACTCCATGACGCGACCAGCCGGCTCGCCCAGGCACTGGCGGCGGACGGCGTCGGCCCCGGCGACCGGGTGGCGGGTTTCCTGCCCAACCTGCCGGAGACGCTCATCGCCATGCTGGCTGCGACCTCGCTCGGCGCCATCTGGTCGTCCTGCTCCCCCGATTTCGGGGTCAAGGGCGTGATGGACCGGTTCGGCCAGATCGAGCCCAAGGTCCTATTCGTCGCCGACGGTTATTTCTACAACGGCAAGACCTTCGATTCGCTCGAGCGGGGACGCGCCATCGCCGCGGAACTGCCGACCCTCGCCCGCCTTGTCGTCGTGCCCTATGTCGGCGCCGCCCCGAGCCTCGCCGGCCTCGACGGGCGCGCCCGTCTCCTCTCCGACTATGTCGCCCCCTACAGGGCAGGCGAGATCGCCTTCCGGCGCATGCCCTTCAATGCCCCGCTCTACATCATGTATTCCTCCGGCACGACAGGGGTGCCGAAATGCATCGTGCATGGGGCCGGCGGCACCTTGCTCAAGCACCTGGAGGAAGAGGTGCTGCAATGTGACGTGCGGCCGGGCGATCGCATCTTCTACTTCACCACCTGCGGCTGGATGATGTGGAACTGGCTGGTCTCGAATCTCGCCTGCGGCGCAACCCTGCTGCTCTATGACGGCGCGCCGACCCACCCTTCCCCCTCGATCCTCTTCGACTATGCGGATGCCGAGGCGATGACGCATTTCGGAACCTCCGCCAAGTTCATCGACGCCATCGCCAAGATGGGCCTCGAGCCGCGCCGCACCCACCGGCTCCGCAGCGTCCGCAGCATCCTTTCCACCGGCTCGCCGCTGGCGCCACAGAGCTTCGACTACGTCTACGCCAAGGTGAAAGAGGACGTGTGCCTGTCCAGCATGTCCGGCGGCACCGACCTGATCGGCAGCTTCGTCGGCGGCAACCCGATCGGGCCGGTCTGGCGCGGCGAGATCCAGTGCCTGCTGCTCGGCATGGCGGTCGCCGCCTTCGACGAGGACGGCCGGCCGGTGACCCGCGAGAAGGGCGAGCTGGTCTGCACCCGCGCCTTCCCTTCCATGCCGATCGGCTTCTGGAACGATCCGGAGGGGGCCAGGTATCGCGAAGCCTATTTCGCCGCCTACCCCAACGTCTGGTGCCACGGCGACTATGTCGAGATCACGGAACATGGCGGCATGATCATCTATGGCCGCTCCGATGCCGTGCTCAATCCTGGAGGGGTGCGCATCGGCACGGCGGAGATCTACCGGCAGGTGGAGCAGCTCGACGAGGTCGTCGAATCGCTGGTCATCGGCCAGGACTGGGACAACGACGTACGCGTCGTCCTTTTCGTGCGCCTGCGTGACGGGCTGAAGCTCGATGCGGAACTGACGGAGCGCATCCGCAAGCGCATCCGCGACAACACCACCCCGCGCCATGTGCCGGCCAGGATCGTGCAGGTGAGCGATATCCCGCGCACGATCTCGGGCAAGATCGTCGAACTGGCGGTGCGCAACATCGTTCATGGCCGCCCGGTCAAGAACAAGGATGCGCTGGCCAATCCGGAGGCGCTGAAGCAGTTCGAGAACCGCCCCGAACTGGCGAACTGACGGACGGGCGCAGCGGCGGGGCAGCAGGGGGAACGCGCAATGGGCTACGCAACCGAGCATTTCCGGCGCATGGCGCGCTTCAATGCCTGGGCCAACGAGCGGCTCTTCGGCGCCTGCCGCAAGCTGCCGGAGGTCGAGTATCTGCGCACGCGGCCGGCCTTCTTCAAGAGCATTCACGGCACGCTCAACCACCTGCTCGTGGTGGACAGGCTCTGGCTAGGGCGCTTGCAGGGCACGAGTTCGGGCATCCATGCGCTCGACCAGGAACTCTATGCGGACTTCCTCGGGCTGCATGTGGCGCGACAGGCCGAGGACGCACTGCTCGAATCCTATGTCGACGGCCTGACCGAGGAAGATTTCCTGCGGCGCATCTCCTTCGCCACCCTCAAGGGCGAGCGGATGAGCGAGCGGGCCGATCTCATCCTGACCAACCTTTTCAATCACCAGACCCATCATCGCGGCCAGGTGCACGACCTGCTTTGCCAGACGGCGGTGGCGCCGCCGGAACTCGACTTCATCCGCTTCCGCTTCGAGACCGGTCAGTAGCGGCAGAGCAGCAGGTTGAGCGGCCCGAGCAGGGCGGAAAGCCGCGCGAAGCGGGCGGCATGTTCAGCTTGGTCGAGCTTCAGCAGCCTCGCGATCTCTCCGGAAGTCCTCCTGCCGTCGATGGCGGCGACGATCTCCGCCGTGCCATCGGGGATGGGCAGGCGCAGCTCGCGCCCGTCCAGGGCAACCTTGAGATGGCCGCCACGCGCCAGCGTGCGCGCGATCGCCGCCGGCTGGATCTCGCGCAGCACGGGGATGGCATCCGGCGCGTCGGCCCGCGCCACGCTCCGTCCGGCACGCGCCCGGCGCACGGCATAGAAGACATGCGACTTCATCGCGCCGGCCACGTCTTCCGCCAGCGCCCATCGATCCGCCTCGGGCAGGCGGGCAGAGCGTTCGAGAATGACCGTATCGCCGATCCAGGTGGCGGGTTCGTACTTGGCCGGCTCAATGAAGGCGGCGAGCGAAAGACCGGCCGTCTCCAGCAGGGCGAGGATCTGCGGTACGCGGTAGGCGCGGTCCAGCGAATGCAGCAGCAGATCGTAGAGGTCCGCATCGCTCTCGCTTTGCCGATCGCCGAGGAACGGGTTGCGGCGCAGCCAGTTGCTCTCCGGCAGTCCGCCAAGCAAACGGCGCGCCAGCCGCACCTGTTCGGCCGGCGGCAGGTCGGCGGCCAGCAGGCGCAGCGCGCGCTGCATCGGATAGACGCCGGTGCGGCCCAGTTCGCCATAGAGCATGAGGCCGAGCGCGCCGTCGGGCGCAAGCACGCTGACCAGGGCAAGCAGGCCCGCATCGGGATCGGGCAGGTGATGCAGCACGCCGCAGCAATCCACATAGTGGAACGGCCCGGGCGCCAGGCGGGCCACCTCGAGCAGCGATCCGGTGACGAAGCGGACGTTGCGCAGGCCTCGCCGCGCGATGCGCGCTTCCGCCACCGAGCGGGCCGCCACCGAGAGGTCGAGATAGGTGACCTCCGCCTCGATGCCGCGCGTGTGGAGCTGCTGGGCCAGCATGACCAGCCCGTCGCCGGTGCCGCCACCGGCCACCAGCGCGCGGAAGGGGCGCGGCAGGCGGCCGGCGAAACAGTAATGCTCGATTTCCGCCAGATGCGAGGGCGAGCCGACCACAAGCCGGCGCGCCTCGTCGTCCGGATTGCGGGAAGGATAGGGATAGACCTCGTACTGCGCGCGAACCCGGTCGATCCCGCCCGCCATCGCCGTCTAACGGACCTTGATGACGGCCTTGCCGGAGACCTTGCGGGCGAGCAGGGCGTTCATCGCCTGCGGCACCTCCTCGAGCCGGTAATGGCCCGAGACGTAGGGTTTGAGGCGGCCTTCGTCGAACCAGCCAAGCAGGGTCTGGAAGTTGCGGCGGTTGGCGTCCGGATCGCGGGCGGCAAAGGAACCCCAGAACACGCCGACAATCTGGCAGCCTTTGAGCAGGACCAGGTTGGCCGGAACTTCGGGAATCCGCCCGGAAGCGAAGCCGATCACCAGCAGCCTGCCGTTCCAGGCGATGCAACGCATGGATTCGTCGAAGACATCGCCGCCAACCGGATCGTAGATCACGTCGGCGCCGTTGCCGCCGGTGATCTCCTTCACCCGGTCGCGGATCTTCTCTTTGGAATAATCGATCAGGTAGTCGGCACCATACTCCTTGGCCAGCGCCAGCTTGGAGGGCGAGCCGGCCGTGGCGATGACCTTGGCGCCCATCAGCCGGCCAAGTTCCACCGCGTTGAGCCCGACGCCGCCGCCCGCGCCATGGACGAGGAGCCATTCGCCCGGCTTCATCTGCGCGCGGTCGACCAGCGCGTGGTAGGTGGTGCCGTAGGTGATCGGGAAGCCGGCAGCCTCTTCGAAACTCATGCGGTCCGGGATGGGATAGACCTTCTCCTCCGTCGCCACCGCCTCTTCGGCGAAACCGCCATGGCCGGTGGTCGCCATCACCCGCTGGCCAGGCGCGACCAGGGTGACTTCCGGTCCCACCGCCTCGACCACGCCGGCGACTTCCATGCCCGGGCTGAAGGGAAACGGCGGCTTGAACTGGTACTTGCCCTGGATGATCAGCGTGTCGGGAAAGTTCAGGCCCGCCGCATGCACCGCAATGCGCACATCCCTGCGCCCGATGGGCGGGCTCGGCACCTCCTCCACCACCAGCGTTTCCGGTCCGCCGAACGCCTTGCACAGCACCGCCTTCATGCCCGCTCCTCCTCGTGTTCCCTCGCCACGCGTGATAACCCGGATGTCCGTTCCGGTCAAAGCCCCTGTCGGCGCCTCAAAATCCCGCCTCGGCCATGCGCACGAAGCCGGCCTCGATCCCCCGCCGCGTCGCCAGCCGCTGGCGGCGGAACGGCGCCAGCGCCGCCTGCTCTGCCGGTCCCAGCAGGCCGAGCCAGTCAAGCACAGCCGCCGTCGCCGCGTCGGCGGCGCGGGCCGCGCCATCGAGCGACTTGACGGCAAGGCCCCAGCCGCGCTCGCGGATTGCCGCGACATGCACGCCCTCGGCGCCGCCCTTGGTGACGATGCGCGCTCCGGTGGCGCGCATGACGGCGGTGTCGAAGCGCCCCTCTCCGGCCACCATCAGCGGCTGCCCGCCCATGGCGTCGAGCAGCCGGCGGCAGGCCGCCGCCCGCGCCGGCGCAAGTCCGTCTGGTGCCGCCATCCGCGACAGGCCGTGCGCCAGCGCCGCCAGCGGAAAGGCATAGGTCGGAATGCCGCAGCCATCGGGGCCCCAGGGCGCATCGCGGAGCGGCGCGCCGGTCATCTCGCCCATGACCGTCGCGATCTGCTGCTGCACCGGATGCGCCTTCTCGACATAGCCCCTGGTCGGCAGGTCGAGGTGGCGGGCGAGCGTCAGGAAGCCCGCATGTTTTCCCGAACAGTTGTTGTGCAACTGGGTCGGGCGAGTGGCGGCGCGCCAGAGTTCCTGCGCCGAGGGTTCGTGATAGGGGTAGTGCGCGCCGCATTCCAGGTCGGCCTCGCCGAGGCCAAGCCGGGCGAGCCAGTCACGCACGCGCGCCACATGCTCCTTCTGGCCGCTATGGGAGGCGCAGGCGAGCGCCAGTTCCTCCGCCGACAGGCCGAAGGCATCCGCCGCCCCGCTCTCGACAAGAGCGATCTGCTGCAGCGGCTTGCAGGCGGAGCGGGGCGAAACCGGCATCTCCACATCCCCCCAGGCGGCAAGCAGCGCGCCTTGCCCGTCGGTGATGGCGCAGATGACATGGTGGCGGCTCTCGACGAAACCGCCGCGCGTCACCTCGACCAGCAGGGGCGCCGGTCCGGGCGGTTGCGGAAAACTGGCGATCATCGCGGTCCTCGTCTATATGGGCGGTTGTTGGCGCGGCCTGGTCCGAAAGCGAGGGTGTCCATGCGCGGCTATTTCGGCGTCGGCGTCGAAGGCTTATCGAAGCCGATGAATGCCGGCAACCTGTTTCG
>JAHCJQ010000087.1 GCA_026126215.1 Alphaproteobacteria bacterium | reverse complement strand
TCGGCGATGGCGGCGGCGGCCGATCTCGCGCCAGACGAGGTGCGCCGCATCCTTCAGCACGGACCCTGGCCGCAAGCCCGGCCGCGCGACCCCACCAACCGCGTCTCCGGCGAGAGCGAGGCGGCCGATTTCGGGCGGCGCCTGTTCTTCGATCAGCGCCTGTCGCGGAACGGAGAGATTGCCTGCGCCACCTGTCACCGGCCGGAGCTGGCCTTCACCGACGGCCTGCGGCGCGGCAGGGGACTGGCGGAACTGGAGCGGAACACCATGGGCCTTGCCGACCTGGCGCTCGCGCGCTGGTTCGGCTGGGACGGCGCCAACGACAGTCTCTGGGCGCAGAGCCTGCGCCCGCTGCTCGATCCGGCGGAGATGGGTCTCGATCCGGCCGGACTCGCCGCCACGCTGCGCGGCGCGCCGGATCTCTCGGCCGCCTACAGGCAGGTGTTCGGGCGCGCGGCCGGGGAGGTCGGGGACGAGGACCTGGCGGTCGATCTCGCCAAGGCGCTGGCCGCCTTCCAGGAAACGATCGCAAGCCGCCGTTCGCCCTTCGATGATTTCCGTGATGCACTGGAGCGGGGCGACCAGGCGGCCATGGAGCGCTACCCCGCCGCGGCGCTGCGGGGCCTGCGCCTTTTCGTCGGGCGCGGCAGTTGCGCGGTCTGTCATTTCGGGCCGGCCTTCACCAACCATGAGTTCGCCGATGTCGGCATGCCCTTCTTCGTTGCGCCGGGCCGTGTCGATCCGGGCCGGCTGCGCGGCATCGACCGCCTGCGCGCCAGTCCCTTCAGCCTGCTCGGCCGGCACAATGACGACCGTGAGGCTCGCGCCCCCGTCCTGGCGCGTTTCCTCGACCGTCAGCCGCGCAATTTCGGCGAGTTCCGCGTGCCCGGCCTGCGCAATGTGGCGCTGACCGCGCCCTATATGCATGACGGCGCGCTGGCCAGCCTTGCCGATGTGGTGCGCCATTATTCGGAACTGGACGAGGAGCGGCTGCACGCCGATGGCGAGCGCATCCTGCGGCCGCTGCGGCTGGATGCGGCGGAAAGCGCCGATCTCGTCGCCTTTCTCGAAAGCCTCACCGGCGGCATCGAATGGCTTGACGGCGCGGCGATGGATACGAAGCATGGCCGCTGAGACCGGCCAGCTTTTCCGGGGGGAGTAAGCATGACATCGCCGCGCGCCCTGCAGCGTTTCCGCGTTCTCGATCTCACGCGGGTGCGCGCCGGCCCCACCGCCGTCCGCCAGCTCGCGGACTGGGGGGCGCAGGTCATCAAGATCGAGAATACCGGCGATGACGGGCTCGGCGGGCCGCGCCACGGCTCCGACTTCCAGAACCTGCATCGCAACAAGCGCTCGCTGACGCTCAATCTCAAGGAGCCGGAAGGAAAGGCGATCCTCTTTCGCCTGATCGAGCAGGCCGACGTGCTGGTCGAGAACTATCGCCCCGACGTGAAAGCGCGGCTCGGCATCGATTACGAGGCGGCGCGCGCGGTCAATCCGCGCCTCGTCTATGCCAGCATCTCGGGCTTCGGGCAGGATGGGCCCTACCGCGACCGGCCGGGCTTCGACCAGATCGCCCAGGGCATGGGCGGGCTCATGTCGGTGACCGGCCTGCCCGGCCAGGGGCCGGTGCGGGCGGGCATACCCGTCGCCGATCTGGGTGCCGGCATCTTCACCGCCATCGGCATTCTCGTCGCGCTGCTCGAGCGCGAGGTGTCCGGCGAGGGGCAGTGGGTGCAATCCTCGCTTCTGCAGGCGCAGATCGCGCTGCTCGACTTCCAGGCGACGCGCTGGCTGATGGACGGCGAGGTGCCGGGACAGGCCGGCAACGACCACCCGACCTCGATTCCGACCGGCGTCTTTCCCACCGCCGACGGCCACGTCAACATCGCCGTCGCCGGCGGGCGCATGTGGGAGCGGTTCTGTCACGCCATTGCACGGCCCGATCTCGTGACCGATCCGCGCTTCGCCAGCCCCGCCGACCGTTCGACGAACCGCGCGGCGCTGAACGCCATCATTGGCGATGTCACGCGAAAGCTCGATACCGCCGCCTGCATGGCGCTGCTCGACCGGGCGGAGGTGCCTTGCGGGCCGATCTACCGCATCGATCAGGTCTTCGCCGATCCGCAGGTGCGCCATCTCGGCATGGCGCAGGAGGTGGCGCATCCGCTCCTCGGGCCGATCCGGCTGGTCGGCCAGGCGGTCAGCCTGTCGCGCACGCCGAGCCGCATCGAAACGGCGACCCCGGAAAAGGGCGAACATACGGAGGACGTACTGGCGGAACTTGGCTACGATCCCGCCGCCATCGCCGCGTTGCGCCGGCGCGGCATCGTCTAGGACTGGAGCACGGGATGCAGGTTTCGACGGAGCGCATGATCGCCCGGAAGGATGGCGCGATCGGCTGGATGATCTTCAACAATCCCGCCCGCCACAACGCCATCTCGTTGGACATGTGGCAGGCGATCCCCGAAATTCTCGACGGTTTCGCCGCCGACCCGGAAATTCGCGTCGTCGTCCTGCGCGGTGCGGGTGAGAAGGCATTCATCTCCGGTGCCGATATCTCGCAGTTCGAGACCCAGCGCAGCTCCGCCGAGGCGGTCAAGCATTACGACGAGATCGGCAACCGCGCCAACCAGGCGCTCATGCAGTGCCCGAGGCCGACCATCGCCATGATCCGGGGCTATTGCATCGGCGGCGGGCTTGGCGTCGCGCTCTGCTGCGACCTGCGCTTCGCCGCCGAGGATGCGCGCTTCGCCATCCCGGCGGCGCGGCTCGGTCTCGGCTATCGCCATGCCGGCGTGCGGCGGCTGGTGGAGATTGTGGGTCCCGCCTATGCCAAAGAGATTTTCTACACCGCCCGGCAGTTCGATGCCGCCGAGGCGGCGGGCATGGGGCTGGTCAATCGTGTCGTCGACGTGGCCGGGTTCGAGGAGTTCGTACTCCGCCAGGCGGGCGCCATCGCCGAGAATGCGCCGCTCACCATCGCCGCGGTGAAGCAGAGCGTCGATGCGGCGCTGGCCGACCCGGCGGCGCGCGATCTCGCCGCGATCGACCGGGCCATCGAGGCGTGCTTCGCCAGCGAGGATTACCGCGAGGGCCGCCGTGCCTTCATGGAAAAGCGCCGGCCGCGCTTCGCCGGTCGCTGAACCGAGGGGAGGAAAGCGACGTGCCATATGCCAGAGTAGGACGCATCCAGCTCTATTACGAGGAGGCGGGCAGCGGCGATCCGGTGCTGTTCGTGCATGAGTTCGCCGGCGATCACCGTAGCTGGGAGCCGCAGATGGGCCGGCTGTCGCGGCGCTATCGCTGCATCGCCTTCAATGCGCGCGGCTATCCGCCCTCGGACGTGCCGGAAAGCTGGCAGGATTACAGCCAGGATGCGGCGGCCGAGGACGTGGCGGGGCTGCTGCGCGCCCTGGATCTCCACAAGGCGCACGTCGTCGGCTGCAGCATGGGCGCCTTCGCGACCTTGCATTTCGGCCTGCGCTTTCCGGACCTCGCGCGCTCCCTCGTCGTGGTCGGGGCGGGCTATGGCGCACCGCTCGAGCTGCGCGAGCGCTTCCAGCGCGAGGCCAACGCCGTGGCGGACCGCATCGAGGCGGAGGGCATGGCCGAGGTGGCCAAGACCTACATGACCAGCCCTTCGCGCGCGCCCTTCCGCGCCAAGGACCCGCGCGGCTTCGCCAATGCCTATCGCATCTTCTCGGAACATTCGGCGCGCGGCTCGGCGAACACGCTGCGCGGCTATCAGGCCAGGCGCCCCTCGCTCTATGCGCTGGAGGCCGAACTGAAGCGGCTCCGGGTGCCGACCCTGCTGGTGATCGGCGACGAGGACGATCCGGGCCTCGATGCCAACCTGTTCCTGAAGCGCACCATCCCTGGTGCCGGGCTTGCGGTGGTGCCGCGTACCGGGCATGCGGTCAATCTGGAGGAGCCCGATCACTTCCACCGCCTGGTCGAGGATTTCTTCGCCCAGGTCGAGCATGGCGGCTGGAGCATTCGCGATCTCGAAGGCATCGCGCCGGACGACATCCTCGGCATGGGCCGGCGATGAGGCCGTTTCAGGCGGCGCGGGCGAGGAGACCGAATTCGCGGGCGAGCAGTTCGTAGGAACGCCGGCGCGCCTGCGCATCGAACGTCCAGGTGAGGATGGCGATCTCCGCTGCCCCGGTCCGCGCCGCGAGTTCGCGTATTCGGGCCGCGACCTGCGCACCGGTTCCGACCAGGGCCGTGGCGCGCAGGCGCTCGAGTGCCGCTTCTTCCGCTGGTGTCAGGTCCGTATTCACTGCCGCTTCCGGCGGCAGCATGGCCGTCAGGTTGCCGCGGTCGCGTTCGATGCGCCAGCGCTCGCGCGTGCGGAAGAGATGACGCGCTTCCGCCTCCGTGTCGGCGGCGAGCGCCCAGACGCACAGGCCGGCATGCGGTTCCGCAAGGCGCAGCCCCGGCCTGAACGAGCGGCGATAGAGTTCGAGCACCGACTCGCAGCCGCGCCCGTCGGTGATGAAATGGGCGAAGCTGTAGGGCAGGCCGAAATGCCCGGCCAGGCGCGCGCCGAAATCGGAACTTCCCAGCATCCAGATTTCCGGCTGCCCCGGGCCGCCGGGCGTGGCGCGCACGCGGGAGAAGGGATGGCCCTCCGGCATCTCGCCGCCGCTCACCCACTGCATGAGGTCGCGCACCTGCTCTGGAAAGCGATCGGCGCGGGTTGCCGCGTCCGGGTTTAGGGCGTAGGCGGTGAGCTGGTCCGATCCGGGTGCGCGCCCGAGGCCGAGATCGATCCGTCCCGGTGCCAGCGCTTCCAGCACGCGGAACTGCTCCGCCACCTTGTAGGGCGAGTAGTGGGGGAGCATGACGCCCGCGGTCCCGACGCGGATGCTTCTGGTGCGCGCGGCGATGGCCGCGACGAGAATCTCCGGCGCTGAGCCGACGATGCTCGGATGGTTGTGGTGCTCCGACACCCAGAAGCGCCGGTAGCCGAGCCGTTCGCACCATTCCGCCATGCGCAGAGTCTGGCGGATCGCCTCGTCCTGGCCTTGGCCGGCACAGGCGATGGACTGGTCGAGGACGGACAGGCTGATCTGCTGCTTCATTCGGGCCCCGCTTCGTCGTGACAACAAACAGTTAACCTTGCCCGGCTAGGCTTGCAACCAGGCTTGGCCCGGCAGGGGCTTGGGAAGGTCATGTCGTCTGGGAATGAGGTTGCAGCGGACCGGCCATCCGGGGCGGGCGAGCAGTTTCGCAAGGGACCCGGCGCGCTGACTCGCTTTCTCGGCCAGCTCGGCCCGGCCAGCGCGACCCTCGTCCTGACGCTGGCCAGCGTTCTCGCCGCCTCGCTGCTCTCCTCCGCCGCCTGGTATCTCGTCCATGGCGTCGTGGCGCCGGAGATTCCCGCGATCGCCGTGGTGGTCACCGTGGCAGTGGCGTTGCCCGTCATCGCCCATTCCCAGAGCATCATCCGCAAGCTCGCCAGCTCGCGCCGCGCCCTCATGGCGCTGAGCGAGGAACTGGTCCGCGCGCGCGATGCCGCAGAACGCGCCAACCGTGCGAAATCCGCCTTCCTCGCCAACATGAGCCACGAACTGCGAACGCCGCTCAACGCGATCATCGGTTTCTCCGAGGCGGCGACATCGGGCATCCATGGCCCGATCGGCCATCCGCGCTATGCCGAGTATCTCAAGGACATTCACGAGAGCGGCTGCCATCTGCTGAAGATCGTCAACGACCTGCTCGACCTCTCGCGGGCCGAGGCGGGGCAGGCGGCGCTCGACGAGGAAATGCCGGTCAATGTCTGCCAGGCGGCCGAGGGGGCGCTGCGCGTGGTCCGCCCGCTGGCCGGCGAACAGGGCGTCCGCCTCGAAGCCGAGCTGGCGACGCCGGCGCCGATCGTCATCGGCAGCGAGCGCATGATCCAGCAGATCCTCATCAACATTCTTTCCAACGCCATCAAGTTTACGCCCGCGGGCGGCCGGATCGAGTTACGGGCGGCGCGCGGCGGCGAAGGCGAGACC
Organism: Alphaproteobacteria bacterium; assembly: GCA_026126215.1. GTDB lineage: Bacteria > Pseudomonadota > Alphaproteobacteria > Ferrovibrionales > Ferrovibrionaceae > JAHCJQ01. The sequence continues at coordinate 5,792 of JAHCJQ010000087.1, read as the reverse complement.
ATCGTCTCCGTCACCGACACGGGAATTGGCATGTCGCCACAGGGCATCAGGGTGGCGCTGGAGCCTTTCGGGCAGGTGGACAGCGCCCTGAATCGCAAGTACCAGGGCACCGGCCTCGGCCTGCCGCTTGCCCGCTCGATGATGAAGCTCCATGGCGGGCGGCTGCATGTCAGCAGCCGGGTCGGGCAGGGCACCACCGTTACCCTGACCTTCCCCGCCGGCGCCGATCGCGGTGCCGCGAAAGCGCCCGAACCCTCCCCGGATCTCAGGGCGGCGGGGTAGGGAGCTGCATCCCGGCCGCGTCGGGCGTGCCGGTGTCGCCGTCGGAGGCGATGCGGCCATCGACGAGGCGGATTCCCGCTCGCCGCTACATTGGCAACCTCTGGTGGTTCAATGGAGAGCAAGAGTGCTTGCTAGGACGCATCGATCGTGGCATTATGTTCATGATATGTTCGAGTTGCGGCGATGGCGCAGAAAAGGTTCGGCAGTGCCGATAGCACAGGGAGAAAACTCGATGTCATCGAGAAGTATCTCTCCATGTATCAGAAGGCGCTAAGCAACACGCGCCTTCAGACACTCTACATCGACGGCTTTGCGGGAAGCGGCGAGGTGCCGCTCGGAGCCTCCGAGGAAGACCTGTTTGACGAGGAGGTAAAGACGGTTCTTGCGGGATCGGCGGATCGTGCGCTGAGCATTTCGCCTCCATTTCTCAGATATGTCTTCATCGACAAGCGAAAGAAGTGCATAGACGCGCTCAAGGCGAGGCTCAAGGACAGGCCGAACTTTGATCGCGTCGAAACCACTGTCGAAGATGCTAATGCCAAGATTCGAGCGATTTGCGAGAACGAGCAATGGCGTATGCAGCGGGGTGTTGTTCTGCTCGATCCGTTTGGAAGTCAGGTGGAATGGGCAACTATCGAAGCTATTGCGGCGACCAAAGCGCTTGATCTCTGGTATCTGTTTCCCGCGGGACTTAGCGTATTCCGGCAGATTGCGAACGATGGAACCGTACATGACAGCCACGGGGACTCGATCACGCGGCTCTTTGGCACGGATGTGTGGATGACAGCATTTTTTGCTCCGTCCTCGCAAGGCGACCTATTCGGCGAGCCCGCCGGGAACAGGAAGAATGTCACCCCGGAAAGTGCGGCACGGTTCATGATCGAGAGGTTGCGGAACGTTTTCAGGGGCGGGGTGCTCGAGCTGGAAGAGACGATCCCTCTCGGCAGACACGCATATCCGTCGTATTACCTGCTTTTCGCTTGGGCGAATCCCGCGCCGAAGGCTACCGAACTGGCAAAAAAGCTCGCACGCGCGGCAATCAGGGCTACGGACAGGAAACATGGCAGGCCTGTCTGACATCGAATGGACCGATGCGACCTGGAACCCGGTCTCCGGCTGCAGGGTGCTCTCCGCCGGCTGCACGAACTGTTATGCGATGCGTATGGCGTCCCGTCTTCAGGCGATGGGGCACGCATCCTACGCCGACACGACCCGAAAGAGCGGAAACCGGTTCGTCTGGACGGGTAGGGTGCACCTGCTGGCGCAAACGCTCGACGTTCCGTTAGCTTGGAGCAAGCCGAAGCTTGTTTTCGTGAACTCGATGTCCGATCTGTTTCAGGACGCGGTGCCATTCGAGTATGTCGAAAGGGTCTGGCAGACCATGGAGAAGGCCGGAATCCATACCTTTCAGATCCTGACAAAGCAGCCGGAACGCATGGCGGAGTTCCTGCGGCAACGGAGAAAGAAGGCATTGCCGAACGTATGGCTTGGCACCTCCGTTGAAGACAGGGATGTCGCGTACAGGATCGCCCAGTTGAAGTCCTGCCGTGCGGCGGTTCGTTTTGTGTCGTTCGAGCCGCTGATTGGACCCGTGGGCAAGGTCAATCTATCCAACATTCACTGGGCTATCGTCGGAGGTGAGTCTGGTCCCGGGGCACGAGCGCTCGAGATCGGATGGGTTGACGAGATATTCCGCCAGTGTGGCGAGCATGACGTTCGCTTCTTCTTCAAGCAATGGGGCGGCGTGAACAAGAAACGCACAGGCCGGGTTTTCAAAGGCCGTACCTGGGACGAGTTACCCGAAATTCGCGTTCAAGGCTGATCGCGCTCAACCGATTCTCAAGGCGGCGGGGTAGGGAGCTGCATCCCGGCCGCGTCGGGCGTGCCGGTGTCGCCGTCGGAGGCGATGCGGCCATCGACGAGGCGGATCAGGCGGTCGCCGGCCTGTGCGAAGTCCGGATCGTGCGTGACGGCGAGTACCGTCTTGCCGCGATTGCGGGCGAAATCGCTCAGGATGTCGCGCACGTTGCGGCTCGATGCCGTGTCGAGGTTGCCGGTCGGCTCGTCCGCCATGATCACCAGCGGATCGTTCGCCATGGCGCGCGCGATGGCGACGCGCTGGCGCTGCCCGCCCGAGAGCTGATCGGGCCGCCTGTGGATCTGGTCGGCGAGGCCAAGATCGGCGAGAAGCTGGCGTGCTCGTGCGTGTCGCCCTTCCTCCGGCAGGCTGCCGAGCCGGTGCATGGGCAGCAGCACGTTGTCGAGCACGCTGAATTCCGCCAGCAGGAAATGGAACTGGAAGACGAAACCCAGCGAAGCGAGGCGGAGTTCGGCCAGTTCATCCTCGCCGAAGGCCGAGGTGTCGCGCCCGTCCAGCCAGACCTTGCCGGCGGTCGGCGCATCGAGCAGGCCGAGGAGATAGAGCAGGGACGATTTCCCCGAACCCGACGGCCCCATGATCATGACGAACTCGCCATGATCGATGGAGAGCGATATGTCGCGCACCAGCGTCACCGGCACGGCGCCGGGAAGAATGCGCGTCAGGCCCTCGGCGCGCAGGACCTCGCTCATGTCTGGCCTCGCAGGATGTCGACCGGCTGCAGCATCGCGGCACGGCGCGCCGGGAAATAAGCCGCGCCGGCGGCGGAAAGAATGGCGAAGGCAGCCGCAAGCACCATCTGGTCGAAGCCCCAGTAGAGCGGCAGGTTGACCAAGGTCGTGGTGCCTGGCAGCGTGATTTCGACCCGCCCGAGAATCAGCATCAGAACCAGGCCGAAACCGACGCCGACCACGCTGCCCATGGCGCCGATCGCCATGCCCTCGAACAGGAAGATCCGGCGCACGTCGTCGGTGTGGAAGCCGATCGCCTTGAGGATCGCGATGTCGCGCCGCTTCTCCATGACGACGGTGGAGATCACGTTGTAGATGCCGAAGGAGGCGACGACGAGGATGGCGCTGACCACGCTGTACATGATGATGTTGCGGATCACCAGAACGGCGGTGATGTTCTCGGACGTCTCCTGCCAGGATTGGGTGCGGTAGGCGATGCGCTGCTCGATTTCGGCGGCGATCTCGCGGGCGCGATAGGGATCATCGAGCTGCATGATAAGCCGGTTGGCCCGGTCCGGCCGGTTGAGAATCGCCTGGGCGCGCTTGAGCAGCACGTAGGCCTGGCCTTCGTCGATCGCGGTGGCGCCGGTGCTGAACAGGCCGACGATCTTCATGGTGCGGATCTGGCCGCCGGGCGAGGAGATGGTGACGTTCCCGCCCATCTTCACGCCAAGTTTGCCGATCAGGGCCTCGCCGATGATGATGCCGTTCGGGTTCGCATCCAGCGCCTCCAGCGAGCCGGCGACGATCTTGTCCTCGATGTCGCTCACCCCACTCATCAGTTTCGGCACGACGCCGTTCATCAGGACGCCGTGATCCTTGCCAGCGAAGGTGAGAATGACCTGGCCCGACAGGACCGGCGCGACGCGCACGCCCGGCATCGCCGCGATCAGTTCCATCTTCTGCTTGTAGCCGCGTATGCCGCGCACCTCGCTGCTCGGCTTGACGTTGCTGAGTGCCACGGCCGCGCGCGGATGAAGCTGCCTGGCGGGCTGGAGCGGTGGCAGGCGGAACTCGTCGCTCACCATTACATGCGGCTGCGAATTGATCAGCCGTTCGATGAAATCCCGCTCCGAGCCGCGCATCAGGGCACTGACGGCGAGGAAGAAGGCGACGCCCAGCATGACGCCGAGCAGGCTCATCACGGTCTGCCGTCGCCGCGAGGCGAGGTGGGTCGCGGCAATGGCGAGGCCGAGCCGGAAGCCACCCGGCCTCATGGCCTGCCGCCATGCACGCCGCTCACGCGGGCCGCGCGCTCCGCCTTGAGGCCCGGCAGGGCCGCATCGGCGACGATGCGCTCGCCCTCCTCAAGCCCGGACCTGATTTCGGTCCATTCCGGCCCGGCGATGCCGACCGTCACCGCGCGCCGCTCCAGACGGCCTTCGCGGATGACGAACACGCTCTCTCCGGCAAGGGCGCCGCTTGGCACCAGCAGCGCGTCGTCGCGTTGTTCGGTGATGATGTTGCAGTCGGCGGTCATGCCGATCAGCAGCGGCGTTTCCGGCGGCAGGCTGATGCGTACGCGGAAACTGCGCGCCACCGGATCGCCCTTGGGCGTCATGCCGGCGATCTCCCCCTCGAACACGCGGTCGGGATAGGCGTCCGCCCGCACCAGGACCTTATGACCGGGCTTCAGGCGCGGCACGTCTTCCTCGTCGACTTCCGCGGTGATGCGCAGCGGCGCGCAGCAGGAAAGCCAGAACAGCGCCTGGCCGCCCTGGATCAGTTGCCCGACCTCGCCGTCGCGGCGGATGACGGTGCCGTCGGCCGGGGCGGTCAGCGTCATTTGCGCCAGCGCTTCCTGCGCGCGCATGAGCGAGGCGCGGCTGGCCTCCAGATCGTTGCGTGCCCGGTCGCGCGCTTCCGTGGTGGCGGTGCCGCGCTCGAACAGTTCGGTGGTGCGGCGGAACTGCGCCTCGAAGAAGCGCACGCGCGCCTCCCATTCGCGCACCGTCGCCAGCAGTTCGCGATTTTCGAGCTGCGCCAGCGTCTGGCCTTCGCGTACCGTCTCGTTCTCGTCCACCAGCAGCCGCTCCAGCCGCCCGGGTAGCTTGGGCGCGATAGGCAACATCACGGTCGGTTCCACCGTTCCCGAGGCGTAGATGCCGCTGATGGCCGGGCCGCGGAGCACCCGGGCTTCCGTGACCGCGACCGGGCCGAGGCGATCGAAGAGAATCCAGCCGGCACTGGCGAGGACGAGAAGGCCGAGGGCGATGGTGATGAACTTGCGCATGCGTCCGCCTGGGTCCGGTTGCCTCAGCGGTAAGGATAGAACGGACTGGCCAGGATGCGAGCCGGGCAATGCATGCCCGCAATGTCGATTTCGCAGCGACCCGACCAATTGCTGCAGGATGGAGGCCGGCGCCCGAAACTCGCTGTGGTGCCGCCGCCGATGACGACCATGCGGGCGGCGGATGGCAGGGGCACAGTCAAGTTTTCGCCGTCACTCCGCCGCCTGGCCTCGGCCGCGTCGTGCCGCGAGCCGCGCCAGGCAGTCATCCTCGGCCGCTTCGATCGGCGTGAAGTCGCGATGGGCAATCCATTCCGGGCGCTTGAACTGCCGGATGTGGTTGGAGGTCTCGCAAAGCGAGAGATAGACGATGATCCGGTCCCAGGGGCTGATGTTGGGCGGACTGGCATGCACCAGGTTGGAATGGAACATCAGCACCGATCCGGGTTTGCCGCAGGGCGCCACGATACCGCCCTCCTCGGCGAGCCGGCGGACGGTTGCGCGGTCCAAGGTCCAGAGCGGGTAGGAAGTCGATTGCAGGTCGTGGCCGGCCTCGAGCACGCCGGCGCGATGGCTGCGCGGGATGAGGAAAAGCGGGCCGTTCACCGCCGTCACCTCGTCAAGGAAGAGGGCGATGTTCATGGCACGCGGTTCCGGCATCTTGTCGTCC
>JAHCJQ010000086.1 GCA_026126215.1 Alphaproteobacteria bacterium | reverse complement strand
GCTCGCTCGACTGGATGGCGCGCGAGCTGGGATGGAGCCGAGTGGCCGAATGGTGGTTCGGGACGGATCTCGTCGATCTCTACCGCAGCATCCTGGTCGCGCTGCGCAAGCGCGGCGAGGCGGAGGCGCTTGTGGAACGCTGGGGCGAGCAGATCCTGCCCGCACTCGACCAGATGCAGCTCGCGCTGGACCAGCGCCGCCTCTCCTCCGAAGTGCACATGCTTTTCCGGGCCGGCTAGAAGCCTTTCGCCCGGGCGCCCGTCTCAATTCACCCGGAACTCGCTGCCGACATGACGCAGTTCGCCCGGACTGATGACCTGGCAGGAGGTGACCCGTACCGAGTGCAGTTTGCCGTCCAGGCTGCGTTCCCAGAAATTCAGGAACCTGCGGAGCACGGGGAAGTCCGGCTGCAGGTCGAGATCCTGCCAGATATAGCTCTGCAGGAAGCGCGGATGATCGGGCAGCCGGTAGACGATCTCCGCCGTGGTCAACCGGTAATCGAGCAACTGACGCACCAAATCGGACATACGACAGCTCCTGTCCTGACGGCCGGATAGGCGAATTCTGCCGGAAAAAGTCTTAAGGCATCAACAAGAAAGCGCCAAAAAGCCAAGTTATTCCAAGCTATTAGCAGCCGGCGCCGGAGACTGCTGCCGGACCCCTTGAAGCGCCCGAAAACCATTCCTATATCGGGGCCGCTCCGGCGAGGCGCGGAGTGTTTCCGACGCCGCGGGGTGCTTTGAAACGATCGTGGAACGAATGAAAAGTCGAGGAGGGAAAGGGTCATGAAATTCCGTCCGCTGCATGACCGGGTCGTGGTCAGGCGCATCGACGAGGAAGCGCGGACCGCCGGCGGCATCATCATCCCGGACACCGCCAAGGAGAAGCCGATGCAGGGCGAGGTTATCTCGGTCGGCCCTGGCGTGCGCAACGAGAAGGGCGAACTGGTTGCCCTGGACGTGAAGGCGGGCGACCGGGTCCTGTTCGGCAAATGGTCGGGCACCGAGGTCAAGCTCGACGGGGTCGAATACCTGATCATGAAAGAGTCCGACATCATGGGCGTGATCGAGGACAGGGCTGGCGCCCGCAAGGCCGCCTGATGCCGGTCCGGATCGCAGTTTCGAGGCAATGAGGTAGAAAGCCATGGCAGCCAAGGAAGTCAAATTCTCGGCCGATGCCCGCACGCGCCTGCTGCGCGGCGTCGATATCCTGGCCGATGCGGTGAAGGTCACGCTCGGCCCGAAGGGTCGCAACGTGGTCATCGACAAGTCGTTCGGCGCCCCGCGCATCACCAAGGACGGCGTGACCGTCGCCAAGGAGATCGAGCTCGCCGACAAGTTCGAGAACATGGGCGCGCAGATGGTGCGCGAGGTGGCGTCGAAGACCAACGATGTCGCCGGCGACGGCACCACCACGGCGACCGTGCTGGCCCAGGCGATCGTGCGCGAGGGCGCGAAGGCGGTGGCCGCCGGGATGAACCCGATGGACCTGAAGCGCGGCATCGACCTCGCGGTCGAGCGCGTCGTCGAGGATCTGAAGAAGCGCTCCAAGAAGCTCTCCTCCAACGACGAGATCGCCCAGGTCGGCACCATCTCCGCCAATGGCGAGAAGGAGATCGGCGAGATGATCGCCGAGGCGATGCGCAAGGTCGGCAACGAAGGCGTAATCACGGTCGAGGAGGCGAAGAGCCTGGCCACCGAACTCGAGGTGGTGGAGGGCATGCAGTTCGACCGCGGCTATGTCTCGCCCTACTTCGTCACCAATGCCGAGAAGATGCGCGTCGAACTCGAGGATCCCTATGTGCTGATCCACGAGAAGAAGCTCTCCGGCCTGCAGGCCATGCTGCCGGTGCTCGAGGCGGTGGTGCAGTCAGGCAAGCCGCTGCTGATCATCGCCGAGGATATCGAGGGCGAGGCGCTGGCCACCCTGGTGGTGAACCGCCTGCGCGGCGGCCTCAAGGTCGCGGCGGTGAAGGCGCCGGGCTTCGGCGATCGCCGCAAGGCCATGCTGGAGGACATCGCCACCCTGACGGCGGGCCAGGTGATCTCCGAAGAGCTCGGCATCAAGCTCGAGAACGTGACGCTCGCCATGCTCGGCCGCGCCAAGCGGGTGATTATCGAGAAGGAGAACACCACCATCGTCGATGGCGCCGGCAAGAAGAAGGAGATCGAGGCCCGTTGCAACCAGATCCGCCAGCAGATCGAGGAGACGACCTCCGACTACGACCGCGAGAAGCTGCAGGAGCGGCTGGCCAAGCTTGCCGGCGGCGTCGCGGTGATCCGTGTGGGCGGCGCCACCGAGGTCGAGGTGAAGGAGCGCAAGGACCGCGTCGACGACGCGCTGCATGCGACCCGTGCCGCGGTCGAGGAAGGCATACTGCCGGGCGGCGGCGTCGCCCTGCTCTATGCGACCCGGGCGCTGGACGGCCTCAAGGGTGCGAACCACGACCAGCAGATGGGCATCGACATCGTCCGTCGCGCGCTGCAGTCGCCGGTCCGGCAGATCTCGGAAAATGCCGGCGTCGATGGCGCCATCGTCGCGGGTAAGCTGCTCGAGCAGAAATCCCCGACCTGGGGCTTCGATGCGCAGAGCGGCGCGTATGTCGATATGGTCAAATCGGGGATCATCGACCCGACCAAGGTGGTGCGCTCGGCGCTGCAGGACGCGGCCTCCGTCGCCGGCCTGCTGGTGACCACCGAGGCCATGGTCGCCGAGAAGCCGGAAAAGAAGGCGGCTGCCCCGGCACCAGGCGCCGGCATGGGCGATATGGATTTCTGATCGCCCGCGACGACCATCGCATCGACAGGGCCGTCCCGCATGGGGCGGCCCTTCTTTTTTTGTCAGCGCTCGCGTTCGCGCAGGTCGATATTCAGCCGGTCGGCAGCCTTGCGGGCGAAGCGAAGCGTCACTTCCTTGCGCACATGCGCGGCGATGCGGTTCTCGGGCGCATCGCGGATCACCGCGCCGCCATAGCGGTCGGCCAGGATCAGGCCGGGCTCCGGCGGCAAAATCTCTCGCGGAAAGCCCGCCGCCACCGCGAAATAGAACAGGTCGCAATAGTCCAGATACTCATGCCATTTGCGGTCGGACAGGAAGTCCTGCGGACCGGATTTGATCTCGACGATGCAGACCCGGTTCCGGCGGTCGATGCCGATCACGTCGACCCGGCGCCAGTTGCGCAGCGGAAGTTCGGTCAGCACGCTGAAGCCGGCATCCATCAGGTAGCGGCTCACCCCGCGCGCAAGGTCGGCCGCGATGCCGTTCTCGCTCTCGCTCATGATTCTCCGGCATGCTTCGGGTTGTCGATGGCGAGCCGGTCCGCCACCGTGGCCTTGAGATGGTCGATCAGCTCCGCCTCCCGGCCGGCCAGGCGACGCGCGCGAATATCGCGGGCGAGGCGGCGGTTGAGTTCCGCGAGCGTGCCTTGGCCGCCCAGCAGCGCGCGAAGCCTCGCATGCTCCGCACGGTCGGCCGCCGGTCCGTGCCGCCATTCGCGCCGCAGCAGCTCGAGCAGCCGTTCCGCCACGCGCGCATGAAAGGCCCCAACCGGATCGAGCTTCGGCCGCACCTCGCGCGCGAGAAACTCCTCGATCGCCTCCAACAGCTCGCCGGCATCGGGCCGCTCCTGCATCTCAGTCTCCCTCATCCAGCAGCTTGAGCAGGTCATGCTCGGTCTCCGTGACGCGCCGCCCGACCGCGGCCAGTTCCACCGACCGGTGCAGGCTGCGCAAATGGGTAAAGGCCTGGATCAGGCAGATACCGCCCCATCGCAGGGTGCCGAAGACCTCCCAGTAATGCGCCTCTCGCCGGCCGACCGGCCCGCCCCCGGCCCGCTCATAGGCCGCGTAAAGCTCCTCTCGATGGCCGAAACCGCCTACCGGTGGCGCACCGCCGAAACGCCAGGAGCGCACGCAGAGCCAGCCGATATCCTCGAGCGGATCGCCGAGATGGGCCAGTTCCCAGTCGAGGGCGGCAACCAGTCCCGTCGCGTCGACGAGCAGGTTGCCGAGGCGGAAATCGCCATGGACCAGCGCGCGGCGGTGCCGCTCCGGCCGGTGATCCTCGAGCCAGTTGAGCGCATGCTCGAAGACCGGCTGCGCGACATCGAGATGATCGAGCATACCGCGCCAGAAGCGGATCTGGCTCAAGGCATCGAGGTCGGGCAAGGGCGGCAGCCCCGACAAAGGCAGGGCGTGCAGCCTGGCAAGGGCCTGGCCGCAATCGGCCGCGAGGCGTTCGCGCGCCGCAGCGTATGCCCCGTCGCGGAGGATGCGCCGCGGGCCGGTCTCGCCCCGCAGCCGGTCCATGACAAAGCCGCCGCCTTCCTCCTCGGACAGGGCGAAGCGCACGGGCGGGGCGGGGATGCCCGCCGGCGCCAGCATCTCCAGCAGGCGCCGCTCGGTATCGCGGCCGATGCCGAATTCGCCCACCGCTCGCGTGAGATCGTCGTGGGTTCGTCCACCAGGGTCGCGGCGCAGGATGAGCGGCACGCGCCGTCCGTCCGGCAGGCCCGCATCGAAGCTCCAGGTCTCGCGCGAGGCACCGCCAGGCAAGCGCCGCAGATCCGCCACTTGCACATCCGCGCCCAGGCATGCGCCGGCGCGCCGGGCCAGGGTCCGGGCCAGCGCCTCGCTCACCCTCCCTCCCGGTCGCGGGCGCCGAAGTCCCAGTTTCCCTGGCGATAGGCGCCGAGGACGCGGCGGGCAACCGACTGGATATGCACCTCATCCGGCCCGTCATAAATGCGGGCGAAGCGGGCATGGCGATACATGCGCTCGAGCGGGGTGTCCGGCGTCAGTCCGAGTGCGCCGTGCACCTGAATGGCGCGGTCGATGACCTCGTGCAGCATGCGCGCACCCACCACCTTGATCAGCCCGATCTCGACCCTTGCTTCGTCGCCCTCGTCCATGCGCCGCGCGGCGTCGAGGGTGAGCAGGCGGCAGGCCTGGATTTCGGCCGCGGAATCGAAAACCATCTTCTGCACGAGCTGTTTATCGGCGAGTGGCGAGCCGAAGGCCACGCGTACGCGGGCGCGGGCGCACATGAGATCGAAGGCGCGCTGTGCCTGGCCGAGCCAGCGCATGCAATGAAAGATGCGGCCCGGTCCAAGCCGCTTCTGCGCGATGCGGAAGCCCTGCCCGCGTTCCCCAAGCAGGTTCCGGCGCGGCACCCGCACCCGGTCGTAAAGTACCTCGCAATGCCCACCGCGCATGCCGAGCACCGGGGTTTCGCGCAGGATGCGATAGCCGGGACTCGAGGTGGGCACGACGATCATGCTGAACGCATCGTGCGCCGGTACGTCTTCGGGCTCGGTGCGCGCAAAGACGGTCGTATAGGCGGCGCGCCCGGCCCAGGTGGTGAACCATTTCCGTCCCTCGATGACCCAATGATCCCCCTCCAGTCGCGCGGTCGTCCGGAGTTGGGTCGGGTCGGAGGAGGCGACATCGGGTTCGGTGATGCCGACCGAGGGAAAGACATCGCCGGCAACCAGCGGCTTCAGGTACCTCTCGCGCCACTCGGGCGGCGCGTAGAGGTGCAGCATGATCGAGTCCTGCAGCGAATGGGTGCCGAGCGCCACCATCGCATGCTCCGAGCGGCCGATCACCTCGTTGACATGGACATAGTCCATGAAGGGCATGCCCTGGCCGCCGATCTCGCGCGGATGTCCGAGCGCCCAGAGGCCGGCCGCCTTGGCCTCCTCCATCAGCGGCCGCATCAGGCGCATGTAGTCCTCGAAGGGTGCGTCGTCGAGCGCACCCTCCAGCGGATAGACCCGATCCTCGACGAAACGGAGGACCCGTCCACGCATCTCGCGCCAGTTCGCGGCCTGCTGCTGCGCCATGTCCGGTCTCCGTGATCGCGCTAGTACGGTATGCGGCCGATCGCCTTTGCGCGAACATGCGCGCGCAGGACGGCATCGACGATCCGTTGCGGATGGGTATAGGGCAGCGCATGTCCCGCGCCGGCGACCTCGATCAGTTCGGCCTGCGGCGCGGTCCGCGCCAGGGCCCGCGAATGGATGTCGGGGCTGACCACGCGATCCGCCGTTCCGGTCAGGATGACGAGCGGTGGCCGGAACTCGCCATATCGCGTCTTCTGCAGGGCGAGGAACGGCTTGAGGATGCGCCGTTCCTCGGCATTGGTGAGGAAGTTCGCGGGCCGTACCGCGAGCGGCACCGGCGCCCGGCCGAGACTGTCGCCCAGCGGCTGGGGCGCGAAGACGTCGCGGCTCAGTTCATCGGCGAAGGCATGGGCATAGGCCGGCACGATGGCATGGGCGAGGAAGCTGCCGAGCGCCGGCCAGCCGGCGAGCTGGTAGATCGCGCCGATCGGCGAGGGCCAGTCATAGAGGGCGCCCGCGACCGTTACCACGGCCGCGACCTCGTCGGGATAGTCGAGGCCATAGGCCATGACCAGACTGCCGGACCAGGAGAAGCCCACCAGGATCGGCCGCTCGACGCCGAGCTGGCGCAATGCGAGGCGCAGCAGCCGTGCCTGTTCGGAGGGCGTCGGCGCGCGATCCCAGTGCCGCTCGCTGTAGCCATGTCCGGGCCGGTCGAAGGCGATGACGCGGAAGGTTCGTTGCAGCGTCTGGCGTACGCCGCTTTCCCAGTCTTGGAGCGCGGAATTCGCGCCGTGGACCAGGACGATGGTTCGCCCGCCGCCGCTGTCCGTGTAGTGCAGCCGGAGATTTTCTACTTCGATGAACGCGCCTGTGGCGGGGAAGCGACGCTCGGCCTCGCGGTTGAGATGGGCGCTCCAGGCAAGCAGCCCGAGCAGGAGCCCGGCAAGGCCGAACCCGGCGGCATAGATGAGGAGCTTGCCCATGGCGCGACAGGATAGGTCCATGCCTCGCCGCGGGCCAGAGTGACATTTCTGCAAAGTATGGTGTGAAGCTTTGACGACAAATACAATATCTGCTGACAGCGAGGAGGCTTGCCGATATCCTCGGCGCGTCGGTTGAATTCGGTGATCGAGGTGCCGTTGTCGATTCCGGAGTTCGTTCGTACAGCTTTTTCCAGGCTCAGGGGCATGGCCCGCCATCCATGCCGGCCCCGCACCGGCAGTCCGATCACAGCCGGCAATCCGATCACAAGCAGACAATCGTTGCTCAAGGCCTCCCGTTCGGGGGGCTTTTCTCATTTGTGGCACGTCCAGGTTCAGGGAAGGATCCAGAATGGCCAAACGCATGCGCCATGCCGCGAAGTCTCGTTCCGGCGAGGGCAACGTCCAGCCGCTGTTTGGTGAGCGCGGCTGGAGCCCGGTCGAGGCCGACGAACGGGAGAAGAGCTATGTGCGCAAGGTACGGCCGCAGAGCCCGGCACAGGAAGTTCTCATGGAGGCGATCCAGACGCACAGTCTGACCATCGCCGTCGGTCCGGCCGGGACCGGCAAGACATATCTTGCGGTGGCGGCTGCGGTCGAGGCCTTCGAATCCGGCAAGGTAGGCCGCATCGTGCTCTCCCGCCCGGCGGTGGAGGCGGGGGAGAATCTCGGCTATCTGCCGGGCGATCTGGCGGAGAAGCTCTCGCCCTACCTGCGGCCGCTCTACGATGCGCTCAATGACCGGCTGGGCGGCAAACGCCTGCGCAGCCTGATCGCCGACGGTTCGATCGAGATCGCGCCGATCGCCTACATGCGCGGCCGCACGCTCAACAATTGCTTCGTGGTGATCGACGAAGCGCAGAACTGCACCTATGGGCAGATCAAGATGCTGCTCACCCGTCTTGGCTGGCATTCGGTGATGGTGCTGACCGGCGATCCGGATCAGACCGACCTGCTGCCGAACCTCTCCGGCCTTGCCGACGTGGCGCGCCGGCTCGAGCCTCTGCCTGGCATCGCGGTGGTGCAGCTCGGCCAGCGCGACGTGGTGCGCCACCCGCTCGTCGCATCCATGCTGGACGTGCTCTAACCGGGCGGGTTGCCCTCGCGCCCCTCGCCGGGGCAGACTGCGGCTCGGAGGCGGTCTCGGAGGGTGGACGGGGCATGACGGTCAAGATCGAGAAGGCGGCCGACTGGCTGCTGGCGGAGCGCGAGGCGCGCCGCATGTTCACGGCGCTGCCCGGGCCGCTGCATCCGGCGAACGATGCGGAGGCCTACGAGGTGCAGGCGGCGCTCTGCGCGCGGCTTGGCGCCGAGGCCGGCCCGATGGCCGGCGCGAAGATCGCGCTGACCACGCAAGTCATGCAGGAGATGGTCAAGTACTTCAAGCCCATCGCCGGCCGCATCCTGGCGCGCGATATTCATGAATCGGGCGTCACCCTCAACCTGACCGACTATGTGCGCATCGGCGTCGAATGCGAGGTCGCGGTGCGTCTCGGCCGGGCACTGGCGCCGGAGGGTGCCCCATACGATCTGGAGCGGGTAAGCCTCGCCGTGGCGGCGCTGCATGTGGGCATCGAACTGGTGGATGATCGCGCCGCCGACTACAAATCGCTCGATGCCATGACCCTGATCGCCGACAATGCCTTCAACCGTGGCGTCGTGCTCGGGCCGGCCATCCATGACTGGCAGCAGCTCGACCTCGCCGCGCAGGAAGGCGTGATCCGGGTGAACGGCGATACCCGCGGCACGGGGCGGGGCAGCGATGTCATGGGCGGGCATCCATTCGCGGCGCTCGCCTGGCTCGCCAATCACATGGCGGCGCAGGGTCTGGCGCTCGAGGCGGGATCGCTGGTGATGACCGGGAGCCTGACCGCCACCCAGTTCCCGCGCGCCGGCCAGGAAGTCACCGCCGCCATCGGCGCGCTGGGCGAGGCCATCGTCAAGTTTTCCTGAAGCGGTTCAGCCGGTTCCGACGGTCCCGTCGGGGAGCATCGCCCCTTCCATCCTGGCGCCCTCGAGATTGGCGTCCTCGAGCCGCGCCTCGCGCAGGTCCGCACCGCTGAGATCGGCTTCGGAAAGATTGGCGCCGCGCAGACTGGCCCCGGTCAGGCAGGCACCGCCCAGGCGCGCCGCGCGCAGATTGGCGCCGGCCAGGTTGCTGGGCCAGAAGCGCCCGGTCGAGCTGCCATCGGGCCGCTTGATCTCGACCGGCATGAAGCGCGCGCCGGTCAGGTCGGCGCCGGTCAGGTCCGCCGCCTCGAGATTGGCGCCACCCAGATTGGCGCGCGCCAGTTCGGCGCGCTGAAGATTGGCCTGGGCGAGATTGGCCATCACCAGAATGGCCTCGGTGAAGTTGGCGCCGGAGAGGTCGCAGCCCGCGAAATTGGCGCCGGAGAAATCGATTCCCTTGAAGTCGATGCAGGCGAAGCTGCGGCCCGACAGGTCGGCCTGTGCGCCATTGGCGCCCTGGCTCGCCGCCCAGAGCCGATGCTGTTCGATCAGGCCCTGGATCTCCAGGGAAAGGCTCGACATGGAGAGATTGATCCGGGCACCCGCCAGGTTGGCGGTGGAGAAATCGACATCGGGAATATTGGCGCCGGAAAGGTCGCTGCCTTCGAGATTGGCGCCTTCGACGCTGGCGCCGGCCAGATCGGCGCCGCGCAGATCGGCGGCGGCGAGATCCGCCCTGGAGAGGTCGCAGCCGGTGAGCTTTGCGCCGGAGAGGCGCGTGCCGATCAACTTGGCCCTGGTCAGGATTGCCCCGGTCAGATCGGCGCCCGTGAGATCGGCGGTGGAAAGCGTCGCCTGGCGCAGGTTGGCGCCGGAGATGTTGGCGCCGGCCAGCGCCGCGCCGGTCAGGTCGACCTTGCCCATGTCGGCGCGCGCGAACTTGAAGCCGCTGCCGCCCGGCGCGACGGAAAGCAGGTTACCCGCGCGCAGATCGACATCGGGCAGGCGTGCGCCGCGCAGGTTCGCCTCGCGCAGGATGACCCCGCGCAGATCGGCGCCAACAAAGGATGCGTCGCGCAGGTTGGCCCGCGTCAGGTCGGCGCTGAAGAGATCGCACTTGTCGAAGATGGCGCCCTGGAAATCGCCATCCGTCAGGTCGGCCCCGGCCAGCTTGGCGCCGGTCAGGTTGATGCCGCGCATGACCACGCCGGCCAGGCTTTGCAGGGTCAGATCGGCAGGGATGCCCCCTTTGCGCCGGAGATAGAGTTCATGAAGTTCCAGCATGCGCCGGATCTCGCCCGGCGACTTGCGCAGCCTTGCATTCAGACCGGCGGAGAGGTTCGCATGTACCTTGGGCGCCGTCATGTGCCTTGGGCCGCCTTCCTGTCAGGACCACCAGCGAAACCTAGGGGCGCCCTGGTGAAGATCGGGTAAATGCCCTCAGGTGCCCGTCGCCTCGGCAAAGCGCTGTCGCGTCGCCGCTGGCAGGCCGGAATTGGCCACCGAGCGGCCAAGCGCACGCAGGGTGACGCGCTCCTCCGTGCCCGCCCTGCGCAGCAGGTCGAGCAGCAGCGTGGCGATGGCCCGCTTCTTGATATCACTGAAGGCGGTCCGCTCCAGCAGGAGAAGCTGCTCGATCCGCTCTGCCGTGCTGCCCGGGCGCAGCCTGATTTCCTCGAGGCCGCCCGGCAGGTCGAGGCGCGAGAAACGCCGCGCCAGCGCCCGCACCATGGCCGGACCACCCGGGAAACCGCCATCGGCATCCTGCATCCTCTCGCAAAGGAGGCCGAGCGCGCCGGCTTCGGCCCGCGGATCGCCGCGCGTCAGTCGCTGCTCGCCGGCGAGCGCGCGGGCGATGCGGTCCGCCAGAACCGCGCGCATGTCCGATGATTCCCTTTCGGCGATCATCCGGCCGACCATCCCGGCAAGAGGTGGCAGTCCGGGCCGGACCTTGTCCATCCGCCCCGCAGCCAGTTCGGCGATGGCGACGAGCGCCTGGCCGAGATGCGCCTGGCGACCAAGCAGGTCCTGCAGCACGGTGCCGGAAGCGAGACAGTCGGCGGCGAAGGAGTCGAACAGGCGGTGCGCGAGGGGGTCGCTGGCCGGCATGGCGATGTTCGCCAGAGCCGCGAGGCGGTCCATCAGCCCTTGCCTCGGCTCGATGAAACGGCAGATGGCGAAGCGCATCAGATGTTCCTGCTGGGGCGCATCGGGCGCGGCCAAGCGGCAGGCGGCCACCAGGGCATCGAGCCCCTCGTCGAGCATGCGCGGCAGCGCGCGGCTGGCCATCAGGTCGCGCGCACGCGTGGTCGCTTCGGCGATCAGCCCATCGAGGCGCGCCCGGCAGGCGGTCATGCTCTCGCCACTTTCCTCGGCGCGCTGGCGCACCACGCGATGCAGCGCGGCCGACTTGAGGCCATCGGCGGCGTCGATCTTCTTGATCCAGCGGTAGTCGTGCAGCAACTCCATCACGGTGATGCCGTGATGATCGAGGAAGCTGCGCAGGAGATTGCCGATGGCGCGCCGGCTGGCGGAACCGAGGAAATCCTCAAGGGTTTCGCACCAGGTGCTCTCTTCGCCGCCGGCAGAGAGCTTGAGCGAGGTCTTGCCACGCGGCAGGAATCGTTCCTCGTAGACAGGCTTTGCCGTGGTGAAGCCGTCCAGCATGCTGCGCTCGCGCACCACGCGCACCGCCTCGTACTTCTCGGATGCCAAAAGAGTGCGCGCCAGTTCGACCGCTTCCGCCTCGTCGTCGCGCAGACTTTCGATCACCCAGCGGCCTTGGCTGAGCGTGGCGATCTCGAATCGGATGATGCGGTTCTGGATCCTGCGGCCGATCACGCCTTTCCCCCGAAGCAACAGCCGTCGCATCGGGCCACGGCTTCGGCCTTGAGCCTAGAGCAGGGGTCTTAACCTTGCGTAAATGGCCGCTCTCAACGTCCGAGCGCCATGGTGGACGGCAGCCAGAGCGCCAGTTCCGGAATGGCGAGAACCATGAACATGCCGAGCAGCATCAGGATCACGTAGGGCAGGACGCCACGGACGATGGGGCGCAGCGAATCTCCGGTCACGCCCTTGATCACGAAGAGGTTCATGCCGACCGGCGGGGTGATTAGCGCCAGTTCGAGGTTGATGGTCAGCAGGATGCCATACCAAACCGGATTGATGCCGAGATGCAGCAGGACCGGCAATACGATCGGCGTGGTGATGAGAATGATCGAGATGGTCTCGAGGAACATGCCAAGGACGAAGACGAGCAGCATGACCGCAAGGATGAACTGCAG
>JAHCJQ010000085.1 GCA_026126215.1 Alphaproteobacteria bacterium | reverse complement strand
TCGCTGTCATCCACATCGTGTTGTGGCTGCGACAACATATTGCGAAAAGCAATGTGACTCGGTCTCGATCTTGTATTTTTTCTTGACAGACTTATGGCGAAAACAGAATTTGGTTGCACGGCTGATTCGCAAGAGCGGCCGTAACGGTCGAGAGCCGGCCTATTCAATGCGACACGTGGCCTCGATCGCACAACGAAACCATCGCTAAGGAGCGCCGAAATGGCTAAAGCGACTGCGAAGAAATCGGCCAAGAAGACGGCCAAGAAGGCGGCGAAGAAGCCCGCCGCCAAGAAGTCGGCAAAGAAGAAAGCCGCCAAGAAGAAGTAGCACCGGTATCGCGTACACCTGCCCCGCCGCAAGGGCGGGGCAGTTCGTTGAAGGCGCCGGCCGAGACCCTCGGTCGGCGCATTTTCGTTGGACGAGTCGTTTGAGGCCCGCCGAATCGGCTGATTCGCCACTGCTGCGAACCAGGTTTGCAATCCCCGAGACTCACTCTAGCCTGCTGGACCATGTCGCGCCCCGTTCACCCCCTGCTCAAGCTCGCCATCGAGGCCGGGCCGCTCATCGTCTTCTTCCTGGTGAATGCCCGGGCCGGGATCTTCCACGCGACCGCCGCCTTTATGGCGGCGATCGTCGTCTCGCTGATCCTGGCCTATAGCCTCGAACGGCGCATGCCGGTGATGCCGCTGGTCACCGCGGGCTTCGTGCTGGTCTTCGGCACGCTGACCCTCGTCCTCCATGATGAGCTCTTCATCAAGCTCAAGCCCACCATCGTCAACACCCTCTTCGCCGTCATTCTGGCCGGCGGCATGCTGTTCGGCCGGCCGCTGCTCAAGCCGCTCTTCGGCGCCGTGCTGCCGCTCGACAATACCGGTTGGTCGCGGCTGACCTGGCGATGGGTCTGGTTCTTCCTGCTGCTCGCCCTGCTCAACGAGATCGTCTGGCGCAACTTCTCGACCGACGCCTGGGTGAACTTCAAGGTTTTCGGCATCATGCCGCTGACCATCGCTTTCAGCCTGGCGCAACTCCCGCTGCTCCAGCGCCATGGACTGCGCGCGCCGGAAGACCAGGATCAGTAGTCGCCCAAGTCGCCGGGCGGATTGCCGAACGGGGCGAAGTCACTGCGGCCCAGGCTCTCGCGATGATGTCGCAACGCCCAATGCACGCTGGGAAAGGCCAGTTCCTTCCAGGGGATATCCTCGTAGCGGCAGAGCATCACCTCGAGCGATTCAGTACCCGCCGACACCGCCCTGTCGCGCAGGCGAGCCCTATAGATGAGCTGCACCTGGCTGATCCGGGGGATGTTGTAGACACCAAGCAGCCCCTGCAGCTCGATATCGGCATTGGCCTCCTCGCGCGCCTCCCGCATGGCGCCGGCCTCGGTCGATTCCCGTTCCTCGAGATAGCCGGCCGGGATGGTCCAGAAGCCCCGCCGCGGCTCGATCGCCCGCCGGCAAAGCAGGATGCGCCCCTCCCAGACGCAGACCGCGCCCACGACAACCTTCGGATTGACGTAGTGAACCCAGCCGCAATCCTGGCAGACCAGCCTTGGCCGGTCGTCGCCGTCTGGCACCTTCACCGAGAAGGGATAGTTCTGTGCGTCAGTGCCGCCACTCATGCCGCAAGTCTGGCGCGGCCGGCCCGCCCTGTCCAGCGACGCCGCTGCCGTGCCTGTCAGACTTCGGCCGTGTAGGGCGGCGCGGGGTAATATTCCATCAGGTGCTGCACCTTGCGGGCGAAGGCCGGGTCGCGAAGCTGGCCGATCAGCCAAAGCGCCATGTCGATCCCGGCCGAGACGCCGGCCGAGGTCACGACATTGCCGTCGCGCACGAAACGGGCGCCCTCCACCACCTCCCGCGCCGTGGCGCGTTTGCGCAGCGCTTCGACGAACCCCCAGTGCGTGGTGACGCGCTTGTCGCGCGCCGGTCCCGCAGCCGCGAGAAGCAGCGAGCCGGTGCAGACGCTGGTGACCCACTGGCAGCCCCGTGCCGCCCCGGCGATCCAGTCGAGCGTCGCCTGGTTGTTCACCTCCCGGCGCGTTCCCTGCCCGCCTGGCACCAGCAGCACGTCGAGTGGCGGCGCATCCGCCATGGTCCGGTCGGCGATCACGCGCAGTCCTTTGGCACAGACAACCGGGGTCGGCGATGGCGCGATGGTGAGCACCTCGAAGGCCGGATCGACCATACGCGCCATGGTGAAGACCTCGAAGGGGCCGACGAAATCCAGCTCCTCCGCGTCGTCGAACAGCAGGATTCCTATTCTGGTGCTCATGTCAGACGGCATTTCCCCTGGCTGCGCCGTTGCGGAAGCGGGCGCGATAGGCAAGCGGACTGACGCCGAGCCGCCGCTGGAAGGAGCGGCGCAGATGCTCGGCATTGCCGAAACCGCATTCGGCGGCCACCAGTTCGATCGGCCTGTCGCTCTCCTCCAGCCGTCGCCGCGCCGCCTCGATCCGCGCCTCCTCGACGAACTTGGCCGGGGTCATGCGTGCCGCCCTGGCGAAATGGCGGGCGAAGGTGCGCGGCGTCATCGCCGCCTGGGCTGCCAGCATGTCGACAGAGAGGTCGGCTTTCAGATTCCGCAATACCCATTCCTGAACACGGGCGATGGCCGGCTCGTCGGCGCCCTGGGCGCGCAGCTCGGCGCTGTACTGCGACTGGCCGCCCGGGCGCTTGAGAAAGACGACGAGCGAGCGGGCGGTGGCAAGGGCGAGGCCCCGCCCCAGATCCTCCTCGAGCAGGGCCAGCGCCAGGTCAATGCCGGCGGTGACGCCCGCCGATGTATAGATGCCCCGGTCCTTGACGAAGATCGCATCCTCGTCGACCTGGATCGCCGGATAGCGCTGCTGGAGCGCGCGCGCCCAGCGCCAGTGCGTGGTCGCCCGCCGTCCATCCAGCAGTCCCGCCTCAGCAAGGAGCGAGGCGCCGGTGCAGATCGCGCCGAGGCGGCGTACGCGTCCATGCATCTCGCGGATCCAGGCCACCACCTCCCTGTCACGCGCCACGCGTCCGATTCCCTCGCCGCCTGCGACCAGCAGCGTGTCCACATCGCGGCTTACCTCGCGGAAGGAACGCCTGGCCATGACCTCGATGCCCGCCGAGGTGCGCAGGGCGCCGCGTTCGGTTCCGATCACCTCCACGCCGTAGGGCGCACGCGCGATGCCATGGTCATGTTCGAGGATGCGGCAGCAGTTCGCGAAGACTTCGAGCGGCGCCGTGATGTCGATCAGGTTCACGTCCGGATAACCGAGCAGTGCGATGCGGCGCGGCGCGCGCCAGCGGAATGGTCGAGGCGATCTCGTTGTCATGGCCGGCAGGATGACCGAGGGCGAGGCTGGCGGCAATGACATAGTACCAACCATTCCTGCCAGGCGGGCCGTCAGTCGCGGCGCTCCAGGTTGTCGTGCAGGCGCGCCTGCAGGCGCCCGATATCGATCTGCGCCACCGCGCCGCTGCCGGCGAGGTCGAGCGCATGGGCGGCGGCAGCCCCCATGGCGATGCAGGGGCCCATGACCCGGACCGAGGACAGACCGGCCGGGTCGCCGTCGATGCAGCGCCCCGCGGCCACGAGGTTGTCGATGTCGGGCGGGATCATGGCGCCAAGCGGAATCCAGTGCATGTGCCCATCGCCGAACTCCTCCCAGTAAACACCGTCGGCGCGGTCATGCAGCTCGATCGGCCAGGAGCAGCGGCCGACGGCGTCGGGATGGCGATAGCCCTGGCGGACCTCGTCGACCGTCAGGTGATGGCGGCCGACGATCCAGCGCGTCTGCCGGATGCCGATCTGGCCGTAGGTCCTTACCCGCGCCGCATCGAATGCCGCCGGGTACTCGGCACGCAGGAAGTCCAGCAGCCGGTCGCCCTGCTCGCGCCCCGCTGCCTGCGCCCGCGCGAGCCCAACCGGGTCGAGCGGCGTCTCGGCATGCGTCATGTTGACCAGCGCCGTTCCCTTGCCGGGCGTCGCGAACACGAACCCGTCATGACGCAGCAGCCCGTGGCGGTCGGCCTTTGCCGCCAGGCGCGCCTGAAGTTCCGCCCTGTCGATACCTGCCAGGGCCTCCTCGTCGAAATCCTCGATGACCAGTATCTGCGTGCCGAAGATCGGCTCCTGCGGCTCGCGGCAGGGCAAGCCGGCGGTCCAGGCCAGCGCCGCATCGCCCGAGGCATCGACAAAACCAGCGGCCTCCACCTCCAGCATTCCGAAGCGCGTGGCGAGATCCAGTCCCCGGATGCGCCGTCCCTCGCGCCGCACCGAGACGAGGAGCGCGGAGAGAATCGGCATGATCCCCGCCGCCGCCACCTGCCGCTCGATCCACCGGGCGAGCGCCTGCTCTCGATATTGGACGATGATGGTATTGCGCCGGCCCCGGATCGGATGCAGCGCGCCCTCCGCGCCAAGATCGCGGAGGATGCCATCGGCGATGCCGTGCGTCACCTGGTAGGGTTCGGGACCGTTTGAATAGAGCCCGCAGAAGGTGCCGATCACCGAGGCGACCGACTGGCCGCCGAGCTGCGGGGCGCCATCGATCAGCGCTACTTTGCGGCCGAGCCGCGCCGCTTCGAGAGCAGCCGAAACGCCGGCGATGCCCGCGCCGAGCACGGCGATGTCGCAGCGAAGCCGCATCACTCCTCCGCCCTCCCGGCGCACGATGCGGCTGGCCCGTCCCCGTTCGCGCAGATCCATGCTCGTCTCCATGTCAGCGCCAGCGCAGCAGCCAGCGCTCGAGCCGGCTCAGGCCGAAACTCACCGCGAGGCCGAGAAGCGAGAGCAGCACCACGCCGGCCACAAGCTGGTCGGTCTGCATCAGGTTGCCCGCGGCGAGTATGAAGGCGCCTATGCCGTGCTCCGCCCCGATCATCTCGGCCGCCACCACCAGGATCAGCGCGATGGAGCTGGAGATGCGGAACCCCGAGAGTATGCCCGGCAGCGCGCCCGGCAACAGGATCTTCCACACGATCATCGCCGCCGGCAGGCCGAAACTCTGTCCCATGCGGATCAGGTTGCGCGGCACGCCATCGATGGCGGTGTAGGTCGAGATGATGGTCGGAAAGAGCACGCCCAGGGCGATGGTCGCCACCTTCGAGGGTTCGCCAATGCCAAACCAGAGAATGAGCAGGGGCAGGAGCGCGATCTTCGGGATCGGGAAGAGCGCGGATGTCACCGGCAGGCCGATCGAGCGCGCCACGGCGAAGATACCCATCGCCGTGCCTATCGCCAATCCACCCAGCGTGCCGACCGCCCAGCCCAAGGCGATCCGTTGCAGCGATGCGGCAAGATGGCGTGTCAGCGCCCCGGTTTCCACCAGTCGCGCCAGCGCCTCGAGCACGGCAAGCGGCGATGGCATGAAGAGTGCGGGTAGCAGGCCGGAGGACGAGGAGAGCTGCCAGGCCGCGATGATCGCCGCGAACGCGATCCAGGATGCCCAGCGCCACCCGGCGGGATTGAACCCGCCGCCCCGGAAGGGGACTGGTCTTGTCTCAGGCATTCTGCATCTCGCGGTCGGCGACGGCCGCCTCGTCGCGTATCAGGTCCCACAGCCGGCTTTGCAGCTCGGCGAGGGCGCGGGCATGTTCCGCGTTTGCCCGTTCCTCGCGCGGAACCTCCACCCCGACGATCTCCTTGACCCGCCCGGGACGGCGCGAAAGGACGCAGATGCGGTCGGCGAGCCGCACCGCCTCCTGCAGATTGTGGGTGACGTAGATGCTGGTGGTACGTTCCCGCGCCCAGATGGCGAGGAGGTCCTCCATCAACAGTTCGCGGGTCTGCGCGTCCAGTGCGGACAGCGGCTCGTCGAGAAAAAGCAGCGCGGGGCGCACCACGATGGCCCGCGCAATGCCGACGCGCTGGCGCATGCCGCCTGAGAGCTGCTTCGGAAAGGCGTGGGCGAACTCGGCGAGCCCGCAGAGCGCCAGCGCCGAGGCCACCCGCTCCGCGCGTTCGCCCGCGCCAAGCCCATGATGCTCGAGCGCCAGGCTGACATTGCCCTCCACCGTCCGCCAGGGCAGAAGCGCGAAATCCTGGAAGATGTAGGTGAAGGGATTGAGGCATCCCTCGGGCAGCGGGCCCGATGTCAGGACCTCGCCCTCACTTGGCTGGAGCAGGCCGCCCATGATGCCAAGCAGGGTCGATTTGCCGCAGCCCGATGGTCCGATCAGCGCCAGCGTCTCGCCAGCCCGCACGGCCAGCGAAACCGCCTCGAGCGCCCGAAGCTCGCCATAGCGATGCGAGACCTCGCGGACGATCAGGTCCATCGGCCGCCGCTGCCCGCGCCACCCTTCAGTTCTGCGGCACCTGCATGTGGCCCTGGACGAAGCTGAGATCGAGGAACTTCCTCGGATCGACATCCTTGTCGACCAGGCCCTGGGCCTGGTACCAGGCGACCTGGTCGTAGATATCCTTGACCAGCAGCCGGCCCTGCGGATCGATGAAGTTGGCCGAAGCGAGCACGGTCTGGGGCTGCGGCTCGGGCTTCACCCATTTCTGCTGGATCGGATAGAGGTCTTCCGCCTTTTTGCCGAACACCCGCTTGCCCGACGCATCTTTCTGGAGATAAGCCTCGGCATAGGCGGCCGTGCCCTTGAGATAAGCGCGCACGAACTTCTCGACCGTAGCGCGCCGCCCTTCGACCATGCGCGTCGAGGTGAAGAGAGCACCAAGCTGCCAGGGCGTCTCCTGATGCACCCAGCCGATGATCTTTCCAGCGCCTTCCTTCTCGAGCTGGTAGGCATTGTTGGCGGTGATCAGGATCGCATCGACCTGCTGCCCCTTGAGCGCGGCCGACATGTTGGGAATCGACTGCAGCGGCTTCAGCGTGATCGAGTCCAGTTTGAAGCCGTGCTTTTCGGCGAGCTTGCCGAGATTGTAGTGAAAAGTCGATCCGACGGTGGTGATGCCGACCGTCTTCCCGGCGAGATCGGCGGGCTTGCGCAGGCCCGCCTCATGAGCCTTTGGGTTGGCGACATACGCCACGAAGTCGTAGCCGGGTTCTTCCCGGCTCTGCGCGGCGATGATCTTGAGCGCCCCCTTGCCCGCCAGATTGTAGAAGCCGCCGGTCAGGCCCGTGATGCCAAAATCGGTATCGCCGGAGGCGGTCGCCACCGCGACCGGCTGGGCCGCGTTGAAGATCTTGATCTCCAGATCGAGACCTTCCGCGTCGAAGTAGCCGAGTTCCTTGGCGATGAAGATCGGCGAGGATGACACGAAGGGCAGGGCCGCGATCGACACCTTTTCCTTGGTCTGGGACTGGACCTGGCCCCCCGCCAGCGCCAGCGCGAGCAACGCGCCCAATGCCGTCAATGTCGCACGCATGATGTGCCTCCCCGGGTAGCGGCGTTTCCTGCCCCTGCTTAAAGCATGGGCCCGGGGGGCCGTCAATTTCGGGTTGGCGGCGGGGAAGCTGGCGGGTTCAGACCCGGATGTCGATATGCTGGCCGAGGGGCTGGCGGCGAAGCGGCTGCGCCTCGCGCTGGCCTGGCGGTTCTGCCTGCATCTTCGGCACCTCGGCGGCAGGCTTGGGCGCAAGGCGCGTCTGCGCGGCGGGCGATGCCTGGGGCGCCTGGGCGCGCGCTGTCTGGCTGAAGGCCGAAAGCGCCGATATCAGGTTGGAAGATGGCGTGATCTGCATGGGCCCCGCATCCCTGGTCCGGCCGGCATTGAACCGCCCCTTCAATGAAGAACGGGTTAACGGCCGAGCCTCTGGCGCGCTGCCGCTATGCCGCGTTCGACATCGGCGTGTTCCGGGCTTTTCGGATCCAGCCGGGCGCGCAGCTTCTCCCAATGAACCAGCGCCACCCGCGGCCGCCCGGCCTGCATTTCCGCAGCGCCGACATACCAGAGGGCATCGAGATGGTCGGGGCTGATCGCCAGCGCCTGGCGGAACAGCGCCTCGGCCCGTTCCGGCATCGAGTTGCCGGCGCCTTCGCTCTCCATGATCGCGGCACCATGATTGACCAGAGCCGCGGCATCGTCGGGGCGCAATTCCGCCGCTCGGCCATAGGCGCGTTCTGCATCCTGCCAGCGGCCAAGCACCGCATAGGACTGGCCGAGCCGCGACCAGCCCTCGAAATCGTCCGGCTGCTCTTTCAGCCGCGCGGCCAGCCGCTCGACCATGCCACGGATCATTTCATTCTCGCCGCCGGCCGATGCCTGCGGAAGCGGCGCGGCCGGTGCGACTGCCGGTGCCGGTTGCGTGGCGCCGCCCAGCATGGCGAGCGCCTGACCGGCGGCGCGATCGCCCGGCCGCTGTGCGAGCGCGCCCTGATAGGCTTCGCGCGCCTTGTCGGTTTCCTTAAGCACCTGGTAGGCGCGACCAAGTCGCATCCAGCCGTCATAATCCGCCGGATTGTCCTTGAGCCGGGCAGCTAGTCCCTCGACCATGCCGCGGATCATCTGCGCCCGGTCCTCTTCCGACATCTGTGCCGCCGCGCGCATGTCTTCGGCCGTCGGGCCCCGCTGCTGCGCGTCACCTGCCGGCCGCGGTCCTTCGGGCGTGCCGGGTGCCGCCGCGGCCAGATCGATGTTGAGCGCCTTCGCCGCTTCCGCCAGCCGCGCCTCGAGCGCCGCCTTCCAGGGTGCATCGGGCGCGGTATCGCGGCGCAGATCGAGCCAGCCGTCATAGGCGCCCTGCATGTCGCCGGCCTGCGCGCGCGCGAGCGCGAGATAGTAGCGCGCGCCCGGATGGCGCGGATCGAGCTTGAGCGTGCGGCGGAACTCCTCGTCGGCCCTTGGCGTCACCATGCCCCGCGCGGCGAAGACCTGCGATTCCGCATGTCCCATCGCAATGTCCGGGTCGTTCGGATCGAGCGATGCGGCGCGGGCGAATGCGCCCACCGCGTCGGCCGGCCGTTCGAGCATCAGATAGGAGCGCCCGAGCAGCGCCCAGCCCTGGACATCGCCAGGCTCGCGCTCCAGCCGCGCCTCTAGCCGCCCGACCAGATCGGCAATCTGTCCGCCCTGGGCGCGGTCGGCTTCGGCCGCCTGTCGTGCCTCCGCCGCATGGCGGGCCGCCAGGGGCTGCGCCGGAAGTTCCGGCTGCCCCAGGCGCAGATAGAGCAGCATGCCCGCCGCCGGAACCAGAACGGCGAGCGTCACCGCACCGGACATGCGCCAGGCGTCGCCACCCGACTCCGATTCCCGTCGCTTCCGCTCCTGGTCGACGCGCAGCATGCGCCGCTCCACCTCCAGCGCGGCTGAGGCCGCTTCCTTGTCGGTCAGGGCGCCGCGCTGGCGCTCTGTCTCGATTTCAGCAAGCTGGTCACGATAGATCGCCAGATCGAACTCGGCGCGGTCGGCCTCGTTCCGTGGCCCGCCAACCAGGGGGCGCAGCACGAAGAGCAGCACCAGAACGGTCATGACGCCGACAATGACCCAGAGCATGGGCGCGCCTCTCCCCCGGCCTCAGGGTCCTGTCCGCTCGGACAGGAGTTCCTTGATGCGCCCCTGCTCCTCGGCGCTGAGCGCAGCCGGCTCCGCCTCGCTCCGCGCCCGCGCGCGCAGATGCCGGTAATAGAGCATGACGCCGCCGATGGCGAGCATGAGCAGGAGGAGCGGTGCAAACCACAGGAGATAGGTCGTCGCCTTGAAGGGCGGGTTGAGCAGGACCCAGTCGCCGTAACGGGCCACCAGATAGGCACGCACTTGGCCATCGCTGTCGCCGGCTTCTATGCGCTCGCGCACGATGCGTCGCAGATCGCGCGCGAGGGCAGCGTTGGAATCCTCGATCGACTGGTTCTGGCAGACGAGGCAGCGCAGCGAGCGCGATATCTCGCGCGCCCGCTGCTCGGCCGCCGGATCGGCCAGCGGTTCGTCCACGCCGATGGCGAGCGCCAGGCTGGCGAAGAGCGCGAGAAAGAGCGCCGCGATCGGCGCCGCGAGCCGCCTCAGCATGTCTTCTCCTGCTTCGGGTCGGCTTTGAGCGCGCGCACCAGCGGCAGGATCTTGTCCCTGACATCGTTCGGCGTCAGCGGCCCGATATGCTTGCAGGCAATGCGGCCGTCGCGGGTCACCACGAAGGTCTCGGGCACGCCATAGACGCCCCAGTCGATACCGACGCGCCCGGTCGGATCGGCGCCGGTGCGGCTGTAGGGATCGCCGAGTTCATCGAGAAAGGCCGCTGCCTGGCGCGGCGGATCCTTGTAGTTCAGTCCATGGATGGTGACTTCCTCCTTCGCATGCAGCTCCATCAGCAACGGATGCTCGATGCGGCAGGGCACGCACCAGGAGGCGAAGACATTGACCAAGGTCACTTCGCCGGCCCGCAGATGTTCCGAGGACAGGCCGAGACTGCGGCCCTGGACCGGCGGCAGCTCGAATTCCGGCACCGGCTTCGATTTGAGCGCGGTCGGGATCTGGCGCGGATTGAGATAAAGGCCCCAATAGAGGAACACCGCCACGATGGCGAAGATCGCCACGGGTGCTATGTGATGCGGACGCAGCTTCACCCCTGCCATCTCATGCCTTCTGCGGCAAGGCCGGCTGAGCGGCCGCACCCCGCCTTCGCACCGGCGCGCCGACCCGGTAGCGGCGGTCGCTCAGCGACAGGAAGCCCCCGGCCATCATGACCAGCGATCCGATCCAGATCCAGGAGACGAGCGGCTTGTGATAGAGCCGCGTCGCATGACCGCCCTTGCCGTCCGACTCACCGATGACGGCATAAAGGTCGGAAAAAATGGTCGGGCGGATCGCCGCCTCGGTCGTTTCCATCGGCGGCACCGGATAGCGGCGTTGCTCGGGATGCAGATACGTGACGAACTCCCCGTCGCGTTCGACCCTGAAACGTCCGCGCAGGGCCGTGTAGTTTGGCCCCGCAACCTGCCGCGCGCCCTCGAACACGAATTCATAGGGGCCGACGGCGACCTTTTCCGCCGGCCGCATGATGCCGAGTTTCTCGGTCTGCCAGGTCTCGGAGGCGGTGATGCCGAGCACCACCATGCCCACGCCCAGATGGGCGATGGTCATGCCCCAGGCAGCGCGCGGCAGGCCGCGGGCGCGGGCGAAGGATTCGGCGAGCGGTACCCGGAACAGCCGGATGCGCTCCGTCCATTCGATCAGGGCGCCGAACACGAGCCAGCCGAACAGCGCCATGCCGAGCGGTGCCAGCAGCGGCGCCTTGCCCTCGAGCCAGAAGGCGATGGCGGCGAGCAGCAGGGCAATGGCAGCGGCGAACTTGAGCCGCTGCAACGCGCCAGCCAGGTCACCGCGCTTCCAGGCGAGCAGCGGGCCCACCGCAAGCGCGCCGATCAGCGGCACCATCAGCGGAATGAACACCGCATTGAAGAAGGGTGGGCCGACCGAGACCTTTTCCCCGGTCACCGCATCGAGCAGGAGGGGATAAAGCGTGCCGACCAGCACCGTGCCGCAGGCCGTCGCCAGCAACAGGTTGTTGAGAACCAGGGCGCCCTCACGGCTCATCGGCTGGAACAGCCCGCCCAGCTTGAGGGACGGCGCGCGGATCGCATAGAGCAGCAGCGAGCCCCCGACGACAAAGATCAGGAAGCCCAGGATGAACACGCCCCTTGCCGGGTCGGAGGCGAAGGAATGCACGGAATTGAGCACGCCCGAGCGCACGATGAACGTGCCGAGCAGGCTGAGCGAGAAGGTGAGGATGGCGAGCAGGATCGTCCAGCTTTTCAGCGCGTCGCGCTTCTCGACGACGATCGCCGAATGCAGCAACGCCGTTCCGGCGAGCCAGGGCATGAAGGAGGCATTCTCCACCGGATCCCAGAACCACCAGCCGCCCCATCCCAGTTCGTAATACGCCCACCACGAACCAAGCGCGATGCCGCCCGTGAGGAAGCACCAGGCGGTGAGCGTCCAGGGCCGCACCCATCGCGCCCATGCCGGATCGACACGCCCTTCGATCAGTGCCGCGATGGCGAAGGAGAAGGCCATCGAGAAACCGACATAGCCGAGATAGAGCATGGGCGGATGAAAGGCGAGGCCCGGATCCTGCAGCAGCGGATTGAGCCCCTGCCCGTCGACCGGCGCCGGGTTGAGCCGCTCGAACGGATTGGAAGTGAGGAGCGTGAACAGCATGAAGCCGACACCGATGCCCGCCTGCACGCTGAGCACG
>JAHCJQ010000084.1 GCA_026126215.1 Alphaproteobacteria bacterium | reverse complement strand
CGGCGCGGAGCGGACACCCGGAAAGACTGGCTGGGGCGGGAGGATTCGAACCTCCGTATGTCGGAATCAAAATCCGATGCCTTACCACTTGGCGACGCCCCAGCAGGCGCCCGCGCGAGGCGGCAGGACCATAGACGGTTCGCAAAACGGTTTCCAGCCCCCCGGGCGCCCGGCCTACGGAAGCACGGGTCCGGCCGCCACCCACCAGGAGGGCTCGATCTCGCGCATTCGGCGGGCCGCCAGTTCGGCCGCCGCCGCCTCGGCGAACAGGGCAAAGCAGGTCGCCCCGCTCCCCGACATGCGGGCCAGCAGGCTGCCCGGCAGGGTTTCCAGCAAGGACAGGACGCGGCCGATTTCCGGCTCGATGGCGATGGCCGGTGCCTCCAGATCGTTGCGGCGGGTGCGCAGGAATTCGACGAGGCTGGCCGGCCCGTGCAGATCCGGCCCGAAGGGACGGGCGCCGGAGAAGACCAGAGCGGGATGCCGGAAGACCTGGCCCGTCGGCACCGGCCGTAGCGGGTTGACCAGCAGCACGGAAAGCGGCGGCAGGGGCGCAAGCGGCGTCAGCCGCTCGCCGATCCCTTGCATCCGAAGCGGACGCGCCAGCAGGCAGGCCGGCACGTCGGCGCCAAGCCCGAGGGCCAGATCCCGCAAGCTTGCCGGATCGGGCGACAGGCTCCACAACGCGGAGAGCGCCCGGAGCGCCGCAGCCGCATCGCTCGACCCGCCGCCGATGCCGCTTGCGATCGGCAGGCGTTTGGTCAGCCGGATCGAAGCCCGCGCCGCGACGCCATGACTTTCCGCGAGGGCGCGGGCTGCGCGCAGAACCAGATTGTCCGGTTCCGCCGCCAGGCCGGCACCAAAGGGACCATCGAGGTGCAGTTCCAGGCGCTCCGCCGGCGCCACTTCCACGCTGTCGCCGATGCCGGCGAAGACCACGAGGCTGTCGAGCAGGTGATAGCCGTCGGCGCGCCGGCCGGTCACCTCCAGAAACAGGTTGATCTTGGCCGGCGCGAAAGCCGCCAGGGGCAAAGACTGCTCGGACATGCCAGTGCCGGGTCAGCTACCCCGATTGTTCGACGCCGCCGGCTTCGGCGGCTGGCCATTGACCAGTCCGCTCGCCAGCTTGCCCTCGATGATCGGCACCTGCGCGGCATCCGGCTTGAGCGACAGGGCACGGCGCCACTGGAAGCGTGCTTCCGCATGCCGGCCGGTCTTCCAGTAGGCATCGCCGAGATGATCGTTGATGGTCGGATCTTCCGGCCGCAGTTCGACGGCGCGTTCGAGATGCAAGACCGCCTCGCGGTAATTGCCCATGCGGTAGAGCACCCAGCCCAGACTATCCACGATGTAGCCGTCGTTCGGACGCTGCTTGACGGCACGCTCGATCATCGCCCGGGCACGCTCCATGTTCACGCCCTGCTCGACCCAGGAATAGCCGAGATAGTTCAGCACCAGCGGATCGTCGGGCTTGAGTTCGAGCGCCTTGAGCAAGTCGGCTTCCGCCTTGGCCCACTGCTTGGAACGCTCATGCGCGATTCCGCGGGCATAGAACAGCGCCCAGTGGCGGGGCTCCGGTGGGCCCAGGCGCTGGATCGCCCGGTCATATTCCTGAACCGCCTCGACGAAGCGCTCCTCGCTGCGCAGCAGGTCGCCGAGAGCGATCAGCGCATCGGAACGCGATGGCTGCTCATCCGCCATCTCACGCAGGAGCTGCACCGCTTCCTCCTTGCGCTCGCTCCTCGCCATCGCCCAGGCCATCCGCAAACGGGTCGGCCAGCTATAAGGCGAGGCACGATCGATCGTGCGATAGACGTGGATCGCGGCGTCCAGGCGGCCGTCATTTTCGTGCAGGTCCGCAAGGAGCGTGCGCGCCAGCACGAAATCCGGTTTCAGGAACAGCGCGAGCTGGACATAGATCTCGCCGGAGTCCGAGCGGTCGTTGCGCGAAAGCACGACGGCGGTGCCATAGAGTGCTTCCGCGATGCCTTCGGCCGCGCCGCGCACCATCGGCCGCGACGGCACCTCGCCGCGCTCGAGCTGCTCCATCAGGTCCCTGATGCCGGGATTCTCGGGATTGCGCGCCAGGTAGGCCGCATAGACTTGGCGCGCCTCGTCCGCGCGGGCGAGGCGGAGCAGCAAGTTGCCATACGCCTCGACCCCACGCAGCGATGCCCCGCCAGCCTCGGTCAGGGACTGCTTGTAGGAGGTCTCAGCCAAATCATGGCGACCGGCCAGATCGGCGATCAGCGCGCCATGAAACAGGCGGAAACCCGCAAAAGCCTGATTCTCCTTCAGCGCCTCGAGCGCCGCCAGGGCAGCGTCCGTGTCGCCGCCATCCTGGCGCGCCCACGCGACCATGATCGGTCCGATCAGGGCATTGAACCCGGTCCGCCCGGTCTCTTCCATGCGGCTCGCGGCGCTGGCCGATTCGCCGGCCTTGAGTGCATGGACGGCGAGGATCAGGTTGGCCAGCCCGTCGCCGGGCGCGAAGGCCATCACCTGCTGGGCCAGCCGGCGCGCCTCCTCGTGCCGCCCGTCGGCTGCCATGAGCTGCATGGTGCGGTGCGTGAGATACTCGTTTCCCACATCCTCGGCCAGGGCCTGGGCGTAGAAATCGGCCGCCCGGGTAGTATCCTTGAGCGCGCGCGCCGCAAAGCGGCCGGCCAGATAGCTGCCAAGCCCCGATTCGGTGGGGATGCGCTCGGCGCGTTCGAACGCGAGGTCCTCGCCCAAGCCCCCGCCCTGGCCGGCGCAGCCCGACAACAGCAGCACCGCGGCAAGCGCGATCGATACCGGCCACAGGCCCCGAAAGGCGCGCGGCGGATTGGCGAGAACGGCGGAAGCGCTCATGACGACCATATGAAGCATATAATTGGGCGCTGGCGGAAACGGGGCAACGGCAAACTTCGCCAAAAGACCCCACCGACGATCTACATGTTGGGGTAATTGGGTCCCCCGCCGCCCTCCGGTACGACCCAGTGGATGTTCTGGGTCGGATCCTTGATGTCGCAGGTCTTGCAGTGTACGCAGTTCTGCGCGTTGATCTGCAGCCGCGGGTTTGAGCCATCATCGGCGCGCACGATTTCGTAGACGCCCGCGGGACAGTAGCGCTGCTCCGGCGCGTCATACTCGGCAAGGTTGACCCGGATCGGCACCGACGCATCCTTCAGGGTCAGGTGGGCCGGCTGGTCTTCCTCGTGATTGGTATTCGACAGATAGACCGAACTCAGCCGGTCGAAGCTGATCACCCCGTCGGGCTTGGGATAGTCCGGCTTGCGGCAGCGCGAGGCCGGGAGCAGCGTTTCGTGATCGGCCGATCCATGGCGCAAGGTCCAGGGGACCAGGAAACCCAGGCCGAGATCGTTCAGCCACATATGCACCCCGCCATGCAGGGTCCCTAACCAGAGGCCCCATTTGAGGCCGGGCTTGACGTTGCGAACCTTGTAGAGGTCCTTGTAGACCCACGACCCCTTCAGGGCTTCCGGATAGTCGGCGAGTTCGTCGCGGCCCTCGCGACCGGCCTTCAGCGCGCCGAACGCCGCCTCCGCCGCCAGCATGCCGGACTTCATGGCATTGTGGCTGCCCTTGATACGCGGCACGTTGACGAAGCCCGCCTCGCAGCCGATCAGCGCGCCACCGGGGAAGACCAGCTTCGGCAGCGATTGCAGTCCGCCCTCGTTGATGGCGCGCGCGCCATAGGCAAGCCGCTTGCCGCCCTCAAGAAACGGCCTGATCGAGGGATGCTGCTTGAAGCGCTGGAACTCCTCGAACGGCGAGATGTGCGGGTTCGCGTAATTCAGGTGCAGCACGAAGCCGATCGCGACCTGGTTGTCTTCCATGTGATACATGAAGGAGCCGCCACCGGTCGAACTGTCGAGCGGCCAGCCCTGGGTATGCAGCACGAGCCCGGGTCGATGCACCGCCGGATCGACCTGCCAGAGTTCCTTGATGCCGATGCCGAATTTCTGCGGCTCCACGCCATCGCGCAGGCGGAAGCGGTCCATCAGTTCCTTGCCGAGCGAGCCGCGGCAGCCCTCGGCGAAGAGTGTGTATTTGGCATGCAACTCGACGCCACGGGTGAAGGTCTGCTTGCGCTCGCCATCCTTGCCGATGCCCATGTCGCCGGTGGCGACGCCGCGCACCGAGCCATCCTCGTGATAGAGGACTTCCGCCGCCGCGAAGCCGGGATAGATTTCGACGCCGAGCGATTCCGCCTGGGCGGCAAGCCAGCGGCAGACATTGCCGAGACTGACGATGTAGTTGCCGTGATTGTTCATCAGCGGCGGCAGGAGGAGGCCGGGGACCGGAATGTGGTTTGCCTCGGTCAGGATGTAGAAGCGGTCCTCCGCGACCGCGGTGCGGATCGGCGCGTCCTTCTCCTTCCAGTCGGGGATCAGCTCGTTCAGCGCGACCGGATCGATGACCGCGCCGGAGAGGATGTGCGCGCCGACCTCGGAACCTTTCTCGATGACGCAGACTGACACGTCGTGAGCGGCCTCGCCGGAGAGCTGCTTGAGACGGATGGCCGCGGCGAGCCCGGCCGGGCCCGCCCCCACGATCACCACGTCGAACTCCATCGCCTCGCGAGGCTCGGCCGCCTGACTCGTGCTCATCCGTCCCTTCCGCCTTCCAGGTACTGGCGCCAGTCTCCCGGACCGGAGTAGCCCGGCGCAAGGCCAAAAGCAAGCAGGCGCGAGCGGTGGCGGGCGGTGCGGCTGATGCTAGACTGGCGCCATGCCGCGCGAACCCGGAGCGCTCGAGGCGCTCATCTTCCAGCTCGATCTCGGGATCGACCTCGCGCTCGAGGAACGCCCGCTCGACCGCCTGCGCGCCGCGTCCTTGCGCGAGGAAAGGGCGGGACGGGCCGATCCGCAGTATCGGGAAAGCGCTGGCTCCGCCACCCTGGCGGCAGGGCCGAAGCCACGCCAGCCTGCGGCCGCCACGGCTTCGGCCCTGCTCGCCCCGGGCGAGGCGGTGGCGCGCGCAGCCGGGCTTGCTGCCGGCTGCCGGGACCTCGCATCCCTGCGCGAGGCACTGCTCGCCTTTGACGGCTGCTCGCTCAAGGACACGGCGACACAACTGGTCTTCTCCGACGGCAACCCGGCGGCGGACGTGATGCTGGTAGGCGAGGCGCCCGGACGGGAGGAAGACCGGCTCGGTCGACCCTTCGTCGGCGAGAGCGGCCAGCTTCTGGACCGCATGCTCGCCGCGATCGGCCTCGATCGCGACCAAGTCTATATCACCAACATCGTGCCCTGGCGGCCACCGGGCAACCGCGCGCCCAGCCAGGAAGAGACCGCCGCCTGCCTGCCTTTCCTACGCCGCCATATCGAGCTGATCGCGCCGCGGATCCTGGTACCGCTCGGCGGAGTCGCCGCCGCAACCTTGCTGGAACGCGGCGACGGCATCACCCGACTCCGCGGCCGCTGGTACGACTATCCCATGGCCGGGCGCCTCCTGCCCGCGCTGCCGATGTTCCACCCCGCTTACTTGCTCAGGACGCCGGCCAGCAAGCGCGAGACTTGGCGTGATCTTCTGGAGTTAAGAAAAGCGTTAGTAAAAAAATAAGAAATATCGTTAACGTATCAAATAAAACCAGGAACAATAACTCTAAGTCATTATAATTACGGCGGTTTTCCTGATTATCCCCGGTTTCCTCCCATGACTTGGTGAACAAAGTGTTGCCAAGTGATCGGAAGTCGTTTATCTGCGCTTTTCATGCGTGCCCGGTCCACTATAACGGCACCGCCGAAGTCTTGGCCGCGACTGGCGATGATTGTCGCGATGGCCTCGGCGATCCTCGTTTCTCCGCAGGCCCCCCTGGGGGCCATGCCCTTTGAAACGGCTGGCGCTTCTCCCGGCTTTCGGCTCTTCGGTGGCGAGTTTTCCCTGCCTCGGGTGCTGAGCGCAGCGGAGACGGCGCGCTATGCCCGGATTTTCGATCTGCAGAACGATGGGCGATTCGCCGAAGCCGCGCGCGAGATGGAAAAACTTGGCGATCCCATCCTGGTCGGGCATGTCCTCTACCAGAGATATCTTCACCCGCGCTACCGCACGACTTATGAGGAGTTGCGGGACTGGCTCGCCCAATATGGCGATCAACCGGGCGCGGAGCGGCTCCACCGGCTCGCCCTCAAACGCAAGCCGCAGGGGGCCCGTCCGCCGCCCGATCCGCGCGCGCCCGACCTGTCCGGCTACAGCCTGGATGAGCCCTCTGGGGAGGATCGCGTCTATGTGTCGCCACGCCGGACCCGGCCCGAGGAAGGGCGGCCGGTGATCCAGGCGCAGGCCGGAATCCTTGAGGAAATCCGCGCCGAGCACCCGGAAATCGCCGAGCGCAAGCTGCAGCGGCTCGAGGTCAAGGCCCTTCTCGAGCCGGCAGAATTCGACGACCTGCTGCAGCGGGTCGCCCTCGCCTATTACCATGCCGGCGATGATCGCCGGGCTCTCGAACTGGCGGCGCGGGCGGCCGAGCGGTCCGGCGCGGAAGTGCCGCAAGCCCACTGGGTGGCCGGCCTGGCCGCCTGGCGCCTCAAACGCTACAGCGCTGCCGAGGCGCATTTCGCGGCCCTGGCCCATTCGCCCGTCGTCTCGACCTGGGATCTCACCGCCGGCGCCTACTGGGCCTCGCGCGCGGCGCTGCGCGGCCGCAAGCCGTCCCAATCGAACGCCTATCTGGCCGAGGCGGCGCGCTATCCCCGCACTTTCTATGGCCTGCTGGCTGCACGGCAACTCGGCCATCACGTCAATTTCCGCTGGGATTCGACCAGCTTGCAGCGCCGGCAACTCATCGATCTCACGCGCATCCCGGGCGTCCGGCGCGGTCTGGCCCTGGCGGAAATCGGCCAGAACGAAATGGCCGGCCACGAAATCCGGCGCCTCTACCTGAAGGCCGGAGACGATCTGGCCGGACAACTCATCGCCGTGGCCGGACTGGTCGATGCGCCGGCCGCAGCACTCAAGCTCGCGGTTCATTCCCGCGACTCCCGCGGCTGGCATCACGATTCGGCCCTTTACCCCCTGCCACCCTGGCAGCCGGAGAGCGGCTTCACGGTCGACCGGGCGCTGCTCTTCGCCTTCATGCGCCAGGAATCGAAGTTCGAGACCAATGCCCGTTCCGGCGCCGGTGCGACCGGACTGATGCAGATCATGCCGCGCACGGCGGCACTGATGGCGCGCGACAAGTCGCTGGTATCGACCAACCGCGACAAGCTGCTGGTGCCGGGCTTCAACCTCGAACTTGGCCAGCGCTACCTCCAGCACCTTCTGCTGCAGGAAAACATCCGCGGCAACCTGATCGTGCTTGCCGCCGGCTACAATGCGGGACCCGGCAATGCTGCCCGCTGGCAGCGGACGATCCGCTACGACAACGACCCGCTGCTCTTCATCGAGTCCATACCGATCCGCGAGACCCGGATCTTCGTCGGGCGCGTGCTCACGAACTTCTGGATCTACCGCTCGCGGTTCGGACAGGACGAGCCTTCGCTCGATGCTCTTGCCGGGGGCAGGTGGCCCTATTACGTTGCCATGGACGATGCAGCCTTCGCCCTGGCAGACCATGAACAGGATTGACGAGAGCCGCCCCTTCATCCCGGTCCATGTCGCGGTCCTTACCGTTTCCGATACGCGCAAGGAAGCGGACGACAAATCGGGCCAGACCCTTGTCGAACGTCTCCAGGATGCCGGGCACAAACTGGTCGAGCGCGCCATCGTCCCCGACGAGCGCGCGCTCATTCAGGCGAAGCTTCGGCTCTGGATCGACAATCCCGGCATCGAGGTGGTGCTTGCGACCGGCGGCACCGGCGTTACCGGACGGGACGTGACGCCGGAGGCGTTCGAAGAACTGTTCGAGAAGCCGATCCCTGGCTTCGGCGAACTCTTCCGCATGCTGAGCTATCAGAAGATCGGAAGTTCCACCATCCAGTCCCGCGCCACCGCCGGCGTGGCGCGCGGCACCTATCTCTTCGCGTTGCCAGGTTCGCCCGGAGCCTGCCGCGACGCCTGGGACGACATCCTGAAGTGGCAGCTCGACTACCGCTTTCGTCCCTGCAATTTCGTCGAGTTGCTGCCCCGCCTGCGCGAGCATGAACGGCGAAAGTCCGGTTAAGGGCTTTTTTGGTCTTCCGGCGCCAGGATGGCGGCCGCCCCTGCCCGACCTGCCGGGCATGACCGGATCGGTTTCCAGCCGAGGCACATCGCCCGATGAACGCACCTGACCCCGCCGCCCCGAAATCCGCCATGGCACAGCCGTCGGGCTCGCCGGCCGGCTTGGCCTGGCCGCCTGCCTGGCGGATGGCCTGGGCGAGCCTCGGCCTGTCGCTGCTGGCAGCCAACGTCCTGCTGTTCCAGACCCTGGCCTCGATGGTGCAGATCTGGAACGGCAGCTCGACCTACAATTATTGCCTGCTCATCCCGCTGATCAGTGTCTATGTGGCCTGGCAGCGCCGCGCCGCGATCGCGCCCCTCGCGCCCCGCCCCTCCGCGCTCGGCATGTTGTTCGTGCTGGGTTTCGGCTGCCTCTGGCTGGTGGCGGATGCGGCCAGCCTGAACGAAGGGCGGCATGCCGCCCTCATCGGCATCAATCAGTCTCTCATCCTGGCCATCCTCGGCGGTGAGGTGGCGCGCAGGCTCGCCTTCCCCATCCTCTATCTCTGGCTCGCCCTGCCGACGGGGCTGTTCCTGCTTGGCCCGCTGCAGAGTCTCGCCGCCGACATGTCCACGCATCTGTTGCGGATTTCGGGCATTCCCGTATTTCAGCAGGGCACCCTGCTCGAAGTGCCCTCGGGCCGCTATGTGGTGGCGGAAGTCTGCGCCGGGCTGAATTTCCTGCTTGCCTCCCTGGCACTCTCGCTCGTCTATGCGAACCTGCTCTACAAGGGGTGGATCAAGCGCACGCTCGCGGTGGCGATCGCGCTCCTCATCGCCCTGGTCGCCAACTGGCTGCGCATCTGGGGCATCATCGCCTTCAACCACATGACCGGAGGGGGCATCGATATCGGCGGCGATCATCTGATCTGGGGCTGGGGCTTCTTCGCCATCGTCTGCCTCGTCACCATGTTGTTCGGCCTCGCCTTCCGCGACGACGAGGACGAGGCGGCGACGACAGCGGAGACCCGATCCGCCACGCTGGCGAGCCGCGGCACCCGGGCCGGCACCGGGCGCCGTCTGGCAGGCGCGGGCGCGCTCGCCATCGGCCTGCTCGTGCTGCCGCTCGCCTACAGCGAATACACGATCTCGCCCGTGACCAGGGTGGAGGGGCCGGCGGTAATGCTGGTTCCGGCGCAACCCTGGCGGGCCATCGCCCCTTCGAACGACTGGTCCCCCATCCATCTCGGCGCAGACCGCCGGACTAGGACGGCCTTCGCATCCGAAGATGGAACCGTCGAGATCTACGTCGCGCAGTATTCCCATGAGGCCGAAGGCCGCAAGCTGATCGCCCATGGCAACGAACTCTATGACCCGAAGGCCTGGCGCCTGCTCGGGCGCGGTGCGGCTTCCCTGACCCTGAACGGCCGCGAATCGCAGGTCAGCGTGGTGCGGCTGATCGGTGAACGGGAACGGCGGGAGATCTGGTACTGGTACCTGGTCGATGGCCGCGTCGTGACCAGTCTGGCCATGATGAAGCTGTTGCAGGCAAAGGCGAGGCTGCTTGGCGGCACCCGCGAGGCGAGCGTCATCGCCATTTCCGTCGATACGGCGGAAGGTGCGGGCGCGGGCCTGCTGCGGCGCTTCGCCGCCGAGACCCGCTTTCAGCCGGAGGCGTGGTTTGCGCGCTGATATCGCGCAAGCAATGACCTGATGATCGCGCGGCCGCGCTCCAGCGCTGCGCCCGCGAGACCAAGCGGCCGGCGGGGGTCGAAGGCAATCAGGCCACGCCGCGCACGCCGGCAGGGCAGCCAGTCCTTTTTGTAGGAATCATCGCCACGGCCGAAATCGATCTCCACGGGCCGATCCTCCGTCATCACGTGCTCCATGACCCGGGCCGTCAGGAGCGAACCTGGCGAGAGCGCCTTCCAGCGTTCGTCATGGGCAAGTTTGAAGATCGTCGCCCTGCCGCCGGACACGATCCAGATCTGCGCCGCCGCCGGCGCGCCGTCGATCTCGAGCAGGCCGAGACGCAATGCGCCGGCCTGCGCCGCGCTTTCGATGAGCGCGCCGATGAACTGCGGATAGGGCTCGGCGACCTTC
This sequence comes from Alphaproteobacteria bacterium, assembly GCA_026126215.1. GTDB lineage: Bacteria > Pseudomonadota > Alphaproteobacteria > Ferrovibrionales > Ferrovibrionaceae > JAHCJQ01. Next base: position 1,942 of record JAHCJQ010000084.1, on the reverse strand, counting down.
CAGCTTCGGGCATAGACCATTTCATAAGCCGCGCGGGCACGCGCCGCCTCGTCCGGCGCGGCAAAGAGAGTGAAGCGGCCATCATGTCCGCCGGAGAGGCGCCGGCCCTTGCGATCCAGAGTGTTGCGCAACTGCGCTGGAAGTCCGGCGCGCAGTTCGTGCCAGGACAGCCCTTCCGTCCGCCGGTACCAGTTGCCGAAATGCTCGAACTCGCGAAGGAAGAAGCCAGCCCCGTTAAATGCCCGCCGAAAGGCTGCAAGCCACGGCCCTTCTTCGGCCAGCGCCTCGAGAACCAGGTAGTCGGTGCCCGGACAGGCGGCGCGGAAGCCAGCCGCGAAGGCCGCCGCGGCCTCGGCCGTATCGATACCCGGCGCCGCGATCGGCGAGCAGACCGTGCTGTAGGGCGTGATGAAAGCCGCGACCTCGTGCGCGCCAGGAAGGAACCGCGCCCGCCCCGGCAGGCGCACCGGGAGTAGCAGTGCCGGCCCCGCCCCCGGCAGCCCGAGGGCGAGGACGCAAGCCGCCTCGCCCGCATCGAGACAGGTCGCAATCTGGATCCTGGCCCAGGCGGGGCTGGCAAAGAAGTCCGGGTAACCGGCGTCTGCCGGGCCTCCCCCCGGCCAACTTGCCAGCAGGGTCGGATCGTGTCGGATCAATTGCATATGGCCCAGACTTTGTCCCCGGCTCGATCCGTGGCGGATCTCGCCGCGGCTGCCCTATCATAGCCCAATACCCCGCCGCCTGCCCCTTGCGTCGGGGCGGCAACTGGCCGATATAAGGACCGGGAGGTTGGTTGCGGACGGGCTCCTCGCCAACCCGGTCAGGTCCGGAAGGAAGCAGCCGTAACGAGTTTCGGCCCGGGTCGTGGCCAGCCTCCCGCCTCGCGACCATCCGACAGATCCGGACGCCGGCGCCACCGGACGAGGCCGGGCGGAGGCCCCATGAGCGACAGCGCCCCCTACCGCGTTCTGGCGCGGAAATACCGGCCGCAGACTTTCGCCGAACTGGTCGGCCAGGAAGCGATGGTGCGCACCCTGACCAACGCCATCGAATCCGGCCGCATCGCCCATGCCTTCATCCTGACCGGCGTGCGCGGCGTCGGCAAGACGACCACGGCCCGCATCATAGCCCGCGCCCTCAACTGCACCGGCGCCGATGGCGCCGGCGGGCCGACCATCGAACCCTGCGGCCAGTGCGACTCATGCCGGCGCATCGCCGAGGACCGCCATGTCGATGTGCAGGAAATGGATGCCGCATCCCGCACCGGCATCGACGATATCCGGGAGATCATCGAGTCCGTGCGTTATGCACCCGCCTCGGCGCGCTTCAAGATCTATATCATCGACGAAGTGCACATGCTCTCGACCCAGGCTTTCAACGGCCTGCTCAAGACCCTCGAAGAGCCGCCCCCGCACGTGAAGTTCATCTTCGCCACGACCGAGATTCGCAAGGTTCCGGTCACCGTGCTGTCGCGCTGCCAGCGTTTCGACTTGCGGCGCATCGAGCCCGAGACGCTGATCGGCCATCTCGCCGCTATCGCCGAACGGGAGAGTGTCGAGGCGGAGCGCGAGGCGCTCACCCTGATCGCGCGGGCCGCCGAGGGCTCGATGCGGGACGGGCTCTCGCTGCTCGACCAGGCGATTGCCCATGGCGGCGGCCGCGTCCTGGCAGCGCCGGTGCGCGACATGCTGGGCCTCGCCGATCGCGGCCAGGTCTACGAGGTCTATGAAGGGGCGATGCGCGGCGATGCGGCCGGCGCCATCGCCAGTCTGGGGCGCCAGTATGACGGCGGCGCCGACCCGCTCGTCGTCCTGCAGGACATGCTCGAACTGACGCATTGGCTGACCCGGATCAAGGTGACGCCGGAGGCGGCCGACGATCCGACCATGGCGGATGCCGAACGCGATTCCGCCCGGCAGCTCGCGGAGCGGCTTTCGATGCC
>JAHCJQ010000083.1 GCA_026126215.1 Alphaproteobacteria bacterium | reverse complement strand
CCGATCGAGGTGCGGATGGAATTCGCGCCCGGCACCGAGGATGCCTGTCCGCTCTTCATCGGCCGCTATCTGCGCGGCCTGCGCAACGGACCGAGCCCGCGCTGGCTCGCCGAGCGCCTGACGGCAATCGGCCTCCGGCCGATCTCGACCCTGGTCGACATCACCAACCTGATCACCTACGACCTGAACCGGCCGCTGCATGTCTTCGATGCCGACAAGGTGAAGGGCCATATTCGCCCGCGCCTCGCCCGGCCGGGCGAGAGCCTGCTGGCGCTCGACGGGCGGAGCTACGAGCTCGATCCCGAGATCTGCGTCATCGCTGACGATGCGGGACCCGAGGGGCTGGGCGGCGTCATGGGCGGGGAGCATTCGGGCGTCACGGAAGAGACCGTCAATGTCTTCGTCGAGGCGGCGCTGTTCGATCCGGTGCGCACCGCCGCCACCGGGCGCAGGCTCGGCATCAACTCCGATGCGCGCTACCGTTTCGAGCGCGGGGTCGATCCGGACTTCGTGCAGACCGGCATGGAGATCGCGACCAGGCTGATGCTGGAGCTCTGCGGCGGCGAGGCGAGCGAGCTGGTAATCGCCGGCCGCGCGCCCGAATGGCGGCGCACCATCCCCTTCGATCCGGCCATGACGGGCAGGCTTGGCGGGCTCGAGCTGCCGGCCGCCGAACAGGCGGCGATCCTCGCCCGGCTCGGCTTCGGCGTGACGGAAGCGGGCCAGCGGTTCCAGGTCGCGGTGCCGCCCTGGCGCTGTGATATCGACGGGCCGGCGGATTTCGTCGAAGAGGTGGCGCGGGTGCATGGCTACGACGCCATCCCCTCGGTGCCGCTGCCGCGGCTCACGCAAGTGCCGAAGCCGGCGGTGAGCGCGGCGCAGCGGCGCGTGCGTCAGGCGCGCCGCGCGCTTGCCGCGCGCGGCCTCGTCGAATGCGTCACCTATTCCTTCATGCCGGGCAGCGAGGCCGCGCTGTTCGGCGGCGGCCGGCCGGAACTGCGCCTCGCCAACCCGATCGCCGCCGATCTCGACACGATGCGCCCCTCGATCCTGCCCAACCTGCTGGCCGCGGCGCGCCGCAACATGGCGCGCGGCTTCGCCGATCTGGCGCTGTTCGAGGTCGGGCCGCAATATGCCGACGATACGCCAGACGGGCAGGTCATGGCGGCGAGCGGGATTCGCACCGGCATGAACGCACCGCGGCACTGGAGCGAAAGACAGCGCACGGTGGATGCCTTCGATGCCAAGGCCGATGCGCTGGCGCTGCTCGCCGCGCAGGGCGTGGCGACCGAAGGGCTTCAGGTCACGGCGGACGCGCCGGGCTGGTACCATCCGGGGCGCAGCGGCACCTTGCGCATGGGACCGAAGATGCCGCTCGCCCATTTCGGCGAGGTGCATCCTTTGGTTCTGTCGGAACTCGATGTGCGCGGCCCCGTGGTCGGCTTCGAGCTGGTGCTCGAGCGCCTGCCGCAGCAGAAGGCGCGCGCCGGCCGCACCCGGCCGCCGCTACAGGCGTCCGATTTCCAGGCGGTGGAGCGTGACTTCGCCTTCCTGCTGGACGAGGCGGTGCCGGCCGAGCAGGTGGTGCGGGCGGCAAGGGGCGTCGATCGCAACCTGATCGCCGAGGTCAGCCTGTTCGATCTCTATGCCGGCAAGGGCCTGCCAGAGGGCAAGAAATCGCTCGCGCTCTCGGTCCGGCTCGAACCGAAAGACCGCACCCTGACCGAAAAGGAGATCGAGGCGGTGGCGGCCAGGATTGTCGCCGCGGTGGCGAAACAGACCGGCGGGACGTTGCGTGGCTGAGGCCGTCACGCCGCCGCCGGGTTTCGTCCGTCTGGATCTGCGCCCGAACGGCTTCATCGACACCAACGGCCCGCTCTATGCCAGGCGCGAGCCGGGGCGGCTGGTGCTGGGGGCGCCGGTCGAGGAGCGGCACTGCAATTTCGCCGGCATCTGCCATGGCGGCTGGCTGGGCACGCTGGCCGACCTGCTGATCGGGCTTGCCGCCAACGCGCAGGCGCGGCTCTGGCGCTTCCTGCCCACGGTGAGCCTGAGCTGCGACTATCTGATGCCGGCGCGCCGCGGCGACTGGATCGAGGGCCGGGCCGACATCCTGCGCACGACGCGCAATCTCTGCTTCGTGCAGGGCCTGCTCGCCGTGGCGGGGGAGCCCGTGGTGCGCTGCCATGGCCTGCTCAAGGTCGGCGGGGAAGTGGATCCGCGCTTCATCCTGAAGGGCTTCGAGGACCTGTGAGCATGCCGGACGCGCCGCCGGGCTATCGCATCCTGGAACTGCCCGAGCAGGGCTATCTCGGCGTCAACGGCCCGCTCTGGGGCCGGCTCGACGGGACCAAGCTGCTGATCGGCCTCCGGGTCGAGTGGCGGCACTGCAACCCGGCCGGTGTCTGTCATGGTGGCATGCTGATGACCTTGGCCGACATGCAGCTCGCGCTCGCCTGCAACTACGAGGCCGACCTGCGGCGCTTCCTGCCGACCATAAACCTGACGGCGGACTACCTGGCGCCGGCGCCGGAAGGCGCCTGGCTCGAGGGCCGGACCCTGATCCTGCGGCGCACCCGGAACCTGGTCTTCGCGCAGTGCCTGATCGAGGCGGATGGCGTGCCGGTGCTGCGCGCCAACGGCATCCTGAAAGTGCCGCCGGAGAGCGATCCGCGCCTCGATCTCCGTCGCCTGTTCGCCTGAGCGCCTAGGCTGCAAGTCCTCGGCCCGCCCGGGCCCAAGGCCGGGCTTTCCCGCGCCCGGCGGCGATGCTAAAAGCCCTGCCATGACCGAACTTTCCCGCATCCGCAATTTCTCGATCATCGCCCATATCGACCATGGCAAGTCGACGCTCGCCGACCGCCTGATCGAGGCCTGCGGCGGGCTCGATGCGCGCGAGATGCAGTCGCAGGTGCTCGATTCGATGGATATCGAGCGCGAGCGCGGCATCACCATCAAGGCGCAGACCGTGCGCCTGACCTACAAGGCGCGGAACGGGGAGAGCTATATCCTCAACCTGATCGACACGCCGGGCCATGTCGACTTCGCCTACGAAGTCTCCCGTTCGCTCGCCGCCTGCGAGGGCTCGCTGCTGGTGGTGGATGCAAGCCAGGGGGTGGAGGCCCAGACGCTGGCCAACGTCTATCAGGCGATCGACAACAATCACGAGATCGTACCGGTCCTCAACAAGATCGACCTGCCGGCGGCCGAGCCGGAGCGGGTCAAGCAGCAGATCGAGGAGGTGATCGGCCTCGATGCATCCGACGCGCTGATGATCTCGGCCAAGACCGGGCTTGGCGTGGACGAGGTGCTGGAAGCCCTGGTGCACCGCCTGCCGTCGCCGAAGGGCGACCGGGCGGCGCCGCTCAAGGCGCTGCTGATCGATTCCTGGTACGATGCCTATCTCGGCGTGGTCGTGCTCTTCCGCGTCGTCGATGGCACGATCCGCAAGGGCCAGCGCATCCGCATGATGTCCACCGGCACGGTGCATCATGTGGAGCGGCTCGGCGTCTCGACGCCAAAGAAGGTGATGACGGACGAACTGGGGCCGGGCGAGATCGGCTTCTTCACCGCCGCCATCAAGCAGGTCTCCGACACCTCGGTCGGCGACACGATCACCGACGACCGCAATCCGGCGAGCCAGCCTCTGCCCGGCTTCAAGCCTTCGGTGCCGGTGGTCTTCTGCGGCCTCTATCCGACCGATGCGGCGGACTTCGAGGAGCTGCGCGATTCGCTCTCCAAGCTGCGTCTCAACGATGCGAGCTTCCAGTTCGAGCCCGAGACCTCGGCCGCGCTCGGTTTCGGCTTCCGCTGCGGCTTTCTCGGCCTGCTGCATCTGGAAATCATCCAGGAACGGCTTGAGCGCGAATTCAACCTCGACCTGATCACCACCGCGCCTTCGGTCATCTATCATGTGCACATGAGCGACGGGACGATGCGCGAGCTGCATAACCCGGCGGACATGCCGGACCCGGTGAAGATCGACCATATCGACGAGCCCTGGATCAAGGCGACGGTGATGGTGCCGGACGAGCATCTCGGCGCGGTGCTCAAGCTCTGCGAGGACAAGCGCGGCCGGCAGATCGACATGACCTATCATGGCAGCCGCGTCATGGTGGTCTATCGCCTGCCGCTCTCCGAGGTGGTGTTCGATTTCTACGACCGGCTCAAGTCGATCTCGCGCGGCTATGCGAGTTTCGATTACCAGATCGATGGCTACGAGACCGGCGATCTGGTGAAGATGAGCATCCTGGTGAACGGCGATCCGGTGGATGCGCTGGCCATGATCGTGCATCGGGCCCGGGCGGAGGCGCGCGGGCGCCAGCTCTGCGAGAAGCTCAAGGACCTGATCCCCCGGCAGCTCTTCAAGATCGCGATCCAGGCTTCCATCGGCGCACGCATCATCGCGCGCGAGACGATCAGCGCCATGCGCAAGGACGTGCTGGCCAAGTGCTATGGCGGCGACGTGACGCGCAAGAAGAAGCTGCTGGAGAAGCAGAAGGCGGGCAAGAAGCGCATGCGCCAGGTCGGCAACGTGGAGATCCCGCAGGAAGCCTTCCTCGCCGCGCTGAAGATGGATGCGGGCTGAGACGGGGTGGTGGTGGGCGGCCGCCTAGTTGCGGAACATGCCGCGCCGGCGGCGCGGCGCGCGGCGGCGGAAGAGGACCAGGAGCAGGGCGGCGATCAGGCCGAGGCAGAGGAAGGCCGGCCAGAGCAGGACGGTCTGGATGCCCGGATCCCAGATGGCGGGATGGAGGTAGCGCTGCACCAGGGCCTGCGCCAGGTTGAGCGAGGGGGCATGCAGCTCATAGAGCACCTGCCCCAGCGGCTCGGGCGTGAAGGTGCCGCTGGCCACCAGGTCGAGCAGGTCGCCGCCGAGTTGCAGAAGCGCCAGGGCGGCGAACAGCCAGCCCAGAATCCTGCCCAGAATCATGTCCCGTTCCAGTCCCTTTGCCGGGTAGCTTAGACCGCCGGGCGGACACGGTAAATCAACAGGTTGCGAGCGATGCGGAAGGGCGGGGCAGGCCGGTCCGACGCGGCCCGGGCGCCGCCCGGCCGCAGTTGCAATCCGCGAGACGGCGGCTATAGTGCCGGCCCTGTCTGCGACCGGCGACGGACGAATCCGCGGAGGGATGGCCGAGTGGTCGAAGGCGCACGCCTGGAATGCGTGTATACGGGGAACCGTATCGTGGGTTCGAATCCCACTCCCTCCGCCAACTAGTCCCGGTCTCTGGTAACAGGTCGCCTGTTTCGCCGCGCCCGGCGCGAATGGCCCGGAACTTCGGGCGTTTGTCGGCCCGAGCCAGGATACAAAACTCCGAGAGACTCTGACGAGTGCGACCCCGGACGGCTTGGCGTGGCCCGGTCTCCGGCTGCATTTTTCGAAGTTCGGTTTGGTGGCTGACTTTCTTTGAGCGTTTGATGTGGTCGCGCGAAAATCGGCCCAGTTATGGCCGCAATCCGATCAGGTCCGCGTCGGCGCGGACCACCGGACCTCGACGGCCTGATCGTGAGCTGGCCTCCCGTGTCAGTCGATCAGGTCCGCGTCGGCGCGGACCACGAAGCGAGACAAGCAGGCAGAAAGAGAATGCCTTGTGTCAGTCGATCAGGTCCGCGTCGGCGCGGACCACCGCCAACAATGAAAAGTCGTCTGCTGTGGATCCGTTCCAGAGACGCATGCGAACTATACGCGTGTCGCTATCGCAGTTCGTGGCCAGTCTGCTGTATTCAATTGGCGGACGGGATACCCCAAACTGGCAAAAGATCGGATGGAAGTACGGGTCTGGGTGCCGAAAAGCAGCAACCTTCAGCCGCGCCGCATCGGCGCGGGCCTTCCAACCCTTCACGTAGGTCTTGAGGATAGAGGGGGTCGCCTGCCCATTGTGCTGCCATACCGGCTCATACTCCGGTTCGGCCAGAGCGACAAAGAGATTGATGTCCCCGAATTTCTTGTCGGAATCCTCACTTTGTAGGCGTTTCACCTCGTCGATCCGCCTTTCTGCGACTTTGGCACCGTCGGTTTCGTTGATTCTTTCCCATGCTATGACGACGCGCTCCCAGCCTTCCGCAGCTCGCGGGTTGATGCGGTACTCCTCAAGGGAGCCCGAAGCCTGACCGCGTTCACGACAATACGCATCCAGGAGTTCGAGCGCCTCGCGGTATGCCCGATCGCATTCAAGCTTCCTAAGTTCTCCATCGGCGGCCGCACGCAGTTGCCGCGCGACTTCCTGTTGCTTCTGCTTCGTCCATATCTGCGCCAGGCGGGATGCCGCCTTGGAAAACATTTCCCTGTGAAGTTCGGTTGGGGATGGTGCTGCTCCTCTCTTGGCCCTTACGTTCGGATCTGGGAGCTGGAGAAGGGCCGGGCCGACAATCCCTCGATGGCCCTGGTCACCCGGCTGGCCGACCACTTCGGCGTCAGCATCCGTTATCTGGTGGATGAGGACCTGGATGCGCCGGATGCCGAGGACGACCTGGCGCGCATGTTCCGCCAGGCGCGCGAACTGGAAGAGAGCGATCGCCGGGTGCTGGATGACATGATCCAGGCCTTCCGGCGGCGACGGGCCGGTGGACGCGCCGCTTGAGCTCGATCGTGTCGAGGTCGAGGCGGTCGGCGGCGACCCGGCCGGCCTTGCCGCCGCCATTCACGACCAACTCCCTGATCTGAGTGGCGCTGTCCCGGTGCATGCCATCGCCCGGGCCCTCGATATCGAGGAGATTCGCGAGGAATCTCTTACCTCTTTCGAGGCCTGTCTGCTCACCGATCCGCACAAGAGCCGCGGTGCCATCCTGGTCAACCGGGACAGCAGCGTCGAGCGGCGGCGCTACAGCATTGCCCATGAGCTCGGGCACTTCCTGAACGAGCGCCATCGGCCAACCGCCGATGAGGGTTTCCGCTGCAGCCTGGATGATCTGCGAGAGAGCCAGAGCATCGATCGCTACCGGCAGCAGGAGGCGGAGGCCAATCGCTTCGCCATCGAACTGCTGGCGCCAGCGCACCTGGTGCGCCCGCATCTCGGGCGCGAGCCCGATCTCGCCCAGGTCCTGGCCATGGCCCAGGCGCTGATCCTCAGCCGCGAGGCCGCCGCCCGTCGCTACGTCGCCCGGCAGGGCACGGCGATCGCGATCGTCTTCTCGCGCGCCGGCTTGATCCGCTATGTCGAGAAGTCAGCCGGGTTCCCGCATCTGCGGATCTGGGCTGGATGTCGCCTGCCGGAACTGCCAAAGGCCCGGCGCAGCTTTTTCAACATCACCGCGCAACACGAGACCGATCCGGCTGCCTGGCTCAGCGCGCCACGGCAAAGCACGCTCCTCTGCCAGACCCTCTATCAGGCCGAGGGCCATGCGATGACGCTGTTGCGGCTGGATCAGGCCGGAGACAGAGGCGATCGCTGATGCATCTGGCGGGCTGCAACAGGCACCGCGCTCAGCAGGACGCCTGTCCGTGGCCTGAAGAGGCGTTGAGCTGCCGCAGCCAGGGCAGTATCGCAACCAGTCAGATAACACTACTCGATCGTAATGGCGCAGCCGGTCCGCCACCGCTAGGGACGCCGCAAACTCTGCCCATCGGCGGTCCGAATTGTGGATTCCAAAAAACTCACTGGGCCTCTATTGGATGAAATGCGGGGCTTAGTTTAGAACCAGGTCGCATTCAGACACTCGTGCCGACGACTGCATTGCCGTTCGCAGCATCTGCCCGACGGCGAAGTACGGCTAGTTTTTCGTTATCCTTATCCAAGCGTGCGTACAGGTCGTCGCTTACCGTTATGCGGAAACTATAGCGCCGCGATAGTGCCGGGGTTTCGTGTGCTTCCGGCGGTGTCCAGACACGGGCCGACAAGGGCCTGCTCCGAGTAACGCCGGTCCACGTCCACTCGACGCAACGCTTCATTTCCCCAAAATCGTGTATAGGATTCCAGATCCACAGGACGCGAAACGATTCGGCGACGGGAACGATCAATGCAACATAGTACCGATGCTCATGTTCCTGAGCCTTGCGGAACTCGAGCTCCGACCAAAGGATATCGCCAGGAACGTTGGAAAGACGCTTCACTTCAACATGAATCTCGGACGAGCCTTTCCGCAAGACAAAGTCCGTCTCCCGGTTTCGGTCGTCGCGTTCGTTGGGACGGATATCCCAGTCGGCGAACGCGGCTTTCAGACGATCCGCAAACCAGTCTTCCGCTTCCTTTCCCCTGAGAAGCGCGGCCTGGTTGCTCGGCCGGAGTGGTGCCCCGCTGCCGGTGGCGCGGGTTCTCGTGCGTTGGCCCGATCGACCTGCTGAGCCACCGCTTTCCGGCGCCTTGGGGATGATGCCAAGCAACTCAATCTCCGACGACGGCATTTCTGTGGCGTGGGGCTCGGCTGTCTCGCGTGGCTTTGCTATCGCTCCCGTCAGATCGCCCACTGATATCGCATCGATTGAAATATCGATCTCGCCCTCGGAAGGGCTACCTCCTTGCACAGGCTTACCTGCAGCAACACGTGTGTCCGTTGTTGACCATGGTCGGACGATATCGGCATCTGCCATGGCTTTTTGCACGTACTCTAGTTCCTGCTCAGGGATTCCCCGTTGCCGCAAGCGATCAAGCACTTCCTCGCTGTCTTCCGCGGCGAGTATCGTTTCAAAAACGTCGCTGAATTCAGGTTTGTCGAGGAAATAACGAGCGAGACCCAAGCCGACACCATGCCAAGGCTTGTGACTCGCTGCGATCAAGAGAGCTCCACTGTCGTCCTTGAAAGCGCGTACGGGCGTCTCGGCAATGATGTCGTCAGACTTCGTAGTAATGCGCTTGGAAAGCCCCTGGACAGCGCGTATTACTAGGTCATCGGGCAGAGCTGCACGTTGCGGTTCTCTAAGAAGTGCCCGCAAGGCACGTATCCGTTCACGATATCTGGCCACAACACCGTTTGCGCAATCGAGGTCCAAAGCGCCGTGCGCCGCAACAATGGTGATGCTGTGCGACAGGGCCCTGATACCCAAGCGCCTTTCGACTTCCGGCGCCTGCCCGAGAAAAAGAACGAAGATGGGTTCCGCCAGCAGGAGAAGTTTCTCTCGCACGGCGGGTACATCAAAATCGGGCTCGTCGAGCCAACGTGCCATTTTTGGGGCGACAAACTGGAGATGTTTCGCGGTCTCACCGCCGACATAGACCGGCACCCTAAGATCCATGGGGCGCCACTCAGAAGACAGCTTATGATTCAGAAAGGATCGGTAAAGGGCCTTGGCCGCATGCAGAAGGTCTTTCCGCGCTATATTCGGGTTGTCGGAGGCATCAGCTACGCGTTTCATCCAGTCAAACCAGGGCGCGCTATCCTCTGGCAATGTTGTTCGCACTCCGAGGTCTTTAAGAAATTTCTCAGTTCTTGGATTCTTACGTACCTCCGAATCGGGAATGTCGATTTCTGGAGTAAGTCCCGCAATGCCACGCCCGGGAAAATAGGCGTCAGTCGGTGCGACCAGCTTCTCATGAAAAAAGATCGATCCCTTATGTGGCAGCCAGGGAGTTTCTCGAAGCTGATACTCAGCGAGGTTGGAACAGTCCGATAGCTTTTCACTGGATTGTTTACGGTAAGAGCGGTATTCCGCCGGATACTTTGCAGCGGCAGCTTGAACATCTTGGCCGATACGAACCAACATTGTAGATTTGGTTTTCGCTCCCAGGCAGTCCGGAAAATGTTCGATCTTCAGGTCAAACACCTGACGAGTCATGTTCTGCAAGTGCTCGTCTCTGTAGAGACGCTCTACGCCCTGACGCGGCCAGTTCTCCAGGCGTACGAGCTTTGGCTCCCAGGAAACGCCGATGAAGCGTAAGACGCTCTTCCATTCGCCGATTTTGTCACGCTGCCCGACGCGTTTGTCCCACGACTTGAGTGGTTTTACGACAGCGCGATTCTCGATCTCCCTGAAGTACGTGCCGAACTCGCGTGGCCCACCCCATTCGCGACCGGCATAGCAATATATCGGCTCACGCCATCCCTTATCCGTCGGTAATCGCAAGTGATCGGCGAGACGGAAACGAAACTGCTCCTTGGGATCCTTGTAGCGATGATTCTGACTCAAGACTGGTAGTGGCATGATCGTTTCAAAGGAACGTTTCGGGCACCACTGACGCACCCATTTCAGGATGTCCCATCCTGCTTTGCTCCACTGCTCTGCTGCGTACGCGCTGATAGATGGTAGAAGTGCATGTTCGAGATAATCCTGGTCCGAACGCAGGAATTTTGAGAACACACTGTCGCACCACAGCTCTGCGATCTGCCGATCGGACATCGACTCCTTGCTCTTGTCAGTGAGTTCCATCGTATGTGCATGCACAAGCGCACTCATGTCCGCGGACAGCGCGTCTGCCTCAACAAAATCTGGCCAGTCCTTGGGTCGTTGCAACAACAGCGGTGGACCACTGAGCGCTCGGGCGCTGTCGCGCTCTGTCCACCAGCAGGGAATTTTGGCAATTGAGTTGGCTACATCGTTTTTTTTGTTGTAGTGCACGACCGACGTCAAGCCGTGTTCGACGATCACAGCCAGGACACGTTTGCAATCCTCAAACGTTCTATTCTTACAGAAACGCAAAGCTAGAAAGAGTATCCAGGGATCAAGGCTGCTTGCCCCTAGCTGGCCCAGAATTCTGTCGCAGCCGCGCACGCTAGGATCGAGTAACTTGTACTCGGCGAGTCCGGGCGACTTGCCTTTCAGTACTTCTGCCAGCTCGCTTCTCCAAAGCACCACTTCGGCCGGCACTACGGGAGGTCCGCCGAGTATCGGCACGAACGCTGTGGCTTTGAGAGTTTCGGTAACCGTTTTTGCCAAACTGCCGGCGATCGTTGACGATCGTAGTGCGGTAGTAGCACCAAACGCCTTCAATGACACTTCAGCAGGGATTTCGGTCAAAAGTGCGGACAGCAGCTTTCCAAGCCGCTCGCCGACGACCTTATTGCGAGGATGCTTGCGGAAACGCTTTCTGTTCTGCTCGAGCTGGAAGGAGACATGCACCACGGCGCGTGCGCCAAGAGATTCTTCTGTTGGAAAGAATACATAGAGCGGCGGTTTATCGTTTTCGTCGAGGGGTTGCACCGCTCCGTTGGCATCTACGGGAAGGCAAAGCGACGCACTCAGGCGCTTATCCTCCGCGGCATCGTCCCAAACCTCATACCAGCGCAACCAGGTGGAATGGTTTGCGGGTACACCGACACCGGTGAGGCTCACACGCTCGCAGGCGTCGCTGATCCTCTGGCGTGTGACTTGTACCCGGCTCTCAACGTCGGCCCGGATGATCCGCACGCTTCTGAGATTCTGCGAGAACAGCAGAAACCGGTGATCAAGCGTATCGATCATGGACTTTACAAGCGCGGCGATCTCCGGATTCCGATAGGGGAGCCGAATGACGGTCGCGTACCCTTGATCACGAAGCATGGCAACATCGGCGGACGGCTTGGCTTCGTGCGGGATCTCGAAAATCGGCGCAAACGCACCCTTGAGACCAAGAGACTGCAATAGGGCGGCCGACTTGGCCCGGCTGAAATGAAAGCCGAACACATCCGAAAAGACCTCCGGCGTATCCGTAACTTCCAAGACAGATTTGAAACCCAGACCTTTCGTGCCTATGAGACTGGCCGCAACCGTCTCCGGGGGCGCCATTGCGTCGTCGGCATTCTGGATTAGTTCCCACAAGTATCGGCCGCCATAGTCCGCGCTGACCTGGCTTTCATGACGAGCATCTCGCTTTTGGCGATTGGAATCGGCGCGGTAAACGCCAATGACCCGCTTCCGCTGGGCGGCCAGAAATTTATCGTTTGGAATGTCGGGAAAATCGTCCGGCGTCTCGGACTGATCCTCGCTCTTCTCGGTTAGATCGGAGGCGCAGAGGGCAAGCACCCCCTGACGCGTGACGGGTTTGCCGTCGTTCGCAACCAGGAGCGCGTCCCCCCGCACCCAAATACAAACCTCTTGCCGCCCCGAGGCTATCGGCATGTTCCCAAGTCCGATGCATACCTATCTTCGTTTGCATTCTGAGACTAGCGGAGCAGGATCGTGTTTGTCATGCCATTGGAAGTGCCATGGTAGTATTCAATGCGCTTCAGTTGTCAACCGGAGGTCTCCCATGGCCAATCCGGAATTGCCTACAAGTGTCAGGGTTCCCATTTCTCTTGACGAGTCCCTTTGCATCTCGGGACCGATCAGAGCGGCGTAGATCGCCGGCGGCGGCTGTCGGTCGCGCCGCGTCTGTTACAGCTGCATGGTTCACAACGGTTAGCTGGGAGATCAAACAAAACTAAGTGCGCGGTAGTTCAAGTTTCTGGACAGACACACACTCGTCGCTCAAGTGCCGAGAGCTTTACCAAGGAAGTCGCCAAAGGACTCGAAAAAACCTTCGAGGTCTTCCATCGGAATCATGTGACCCGCGTTTGGCACGTAGCGGATAGGCATCTCCGGGGCT
>JAHCJQ010000082.1 GCA_026126215.1 Alphaproteobacteria bacterium | reverse complement strand
CGCCCCGCGAAATGGCGCCATAGGCGCCTTCCGCCGCCGTCAGCGCCGCCGCCGTCTGCCCGGCGAGCTTGGCCAGTTCCTGCTGCACCGCCTGGAACTTGCCGATAGCGCGGCCGAACTGCACGCGCTCGCCCGCATAAGTGACGGCGCGCGCCAGCACGCCTTCCAGCGCGCCGGCCATGAGCGCCGCCCGCATGGCCGCACCCCGCTGCAGCAGCCGCTCGCGCAGGTCCGCCACCTCGACCTTCGTCACCAGCGAGGCGCCGAGCGAGAAGTTGCGGAAGGCGAGCGTCTCGCGCGGCTCGCCGGCCATGTTCGCTTCCGCCGCCCGGCGAATGCCGCCTGGTTCCAGCCGGACCAGGGCGGACCCGCCCTCGCCGGTTTCCGCCACCAGCAGCACCTGGCGCGCCGCGGATGCCCAGGCCACGCGACGCGCCTCGCCCTCGAGCTTGTAGTTGCCCGCCGCCTTGTGCAGGCGCAGCCGGTCGGTGAAATTCACCGGCGCCACCGCGAGCGGGCCTTCCGGCACCTTCACGCCACAGGCGGCGGCGAGCCAGCCGGCCAGCATCGTGTCGGCGAGCGGCCCCGGCACCGCATGCCGCCCCGCGGCGCGCAGGATCGCGAACTCATCGAGCGCATCGCCACCGACCCCGCCCAGTTCCTCGGGCACGCTCGGATGCAGGAAGCCGGCATCGGCGAGCCTCGCCCACAGCGCCTCGGGAAATTCGCCGTGCTCGGCGGCAAGGCGGCTTTCCTTGCCCGCGCCCTCCTCGAACAGGCGGCAG
Source organism: Alphaproteobacteria bacterium (assembly GCA_026126215.1). Taxonomy (GTDB): domain Bacteria; phylum Pseudomonadota; class Alphaproteobacteria; order Ferrovibrionales; family Ferrovibrionaceae; genus JAHCJQ01. The sequence goes on along the minus strand of JAHCJQ010000082.1, from coordinate 11,875 downwards.
GCGGCATCGAACAGCATGGTGCGATCCTCGCTCATCTCAGTCCCAGCCCGCGCGCGATGATGCCGCGCAGGATTTCGCGCGTGCCCCCGCGCAGGGTGAAGGAGGGGGCGTAATACATGGTCTGCGCCAGCGCGGCGGCGAAGCCGTCCGCCGAGCCGGCAAAGGGTTCGCTCTCCAGCAGCAGCCGCGCGACCTCGGGCAATTCCTGCTCGAAACCGGTGCCGAGATCCTTGACCAGCGCCGCCTCGACATCGGGCGTGCGGCCGGCCTGGAGCTGACCCGCGACCGAGATCGACATGCGCCGCAAGGTGGCGAGATGGGCCACCAGGCGGCCGATCGCCGCCTCCGCCCGTTCGCCGGGCTCGGGTCCCAGCGCGCGCACCAGTTCCTGGAACAACGCGAAGGCGGACAGGAACCGCTCGGGCCCGGACCGCTCGAAGGCCAGTTCGTTCATCACCTGCGCCCAGCCCTGCCCCTCCTGCCCAACCAGCCGGTCGAAGGGGACGAGCACGTCCTCGAAGATGATCTCGTTGAAATGATGCTCGCCGGCGATGTTGAGGATCGGGCGGATGGTGATGCCGGGCCAGTCGAGATCGACGAGGAACTGGCTCATGCCGCCATGCCGGTCCTCTTCCTTGGCGCCCGTGCGGCAGAACAGGATCATGCCGTGGCAGCGATGGGCATAGGAGGTCCAGAGCTTGCGGCCATTGACGCGCCAACCCTCGTTGCTCCTGACCGCGCGGGTGCGCACCGCGGCCAGGTCGGAACCGGAGTCGGGCTCGCTCATGCCGATGCACATGTAATGCTCGCCGCGCGCGATGCGCGGCAGGAACTCCGCGCGCTGGGCCTCGGTGCCGAAGCGCAGCAGCAGCGGCCCGCTCTGCCGGTCGGCGATCCAGTGCGCGCCCACCGGTGCGCCGGCGGCGAGCAGTTCCTCGAGCAATACGTAGCGCTCGAGCGCGCTGCGTTCCGCCCCGCCGTACTTCTTCGGCCAGGTCATGCCGATCCAGCCGCGCGCGCCGAGCCTCCGGCTGAAGTCGGCGCTGAAGCCGTTCCAGGAATCGGCGCGCGCCACCGGCTTCATGCCGGCCAGATGCTCATTGATGAACGACTTGACCTCGGCGCGAAACGCCTCCGCCTCGGGCGGCAGGCTCACCGCCTCGAAATTCAGCCCCTGATACATGAAATGCCCTCAGACCGACGCTGCCGCCAGCTTGCGCCGACGGCGCTGCAAGAGTAGCACGATCAACGCCAATGCCAACGCCGGCAGGAACATCCAGTGCTTCGACAAGCGCTCCGCCGGCACTTCCACCGCCTCGATGCGCCAATCGAGATCGAGACCAAGGCGCTGCGCAACCGAGCGGAAGCGGATGTCCTCCACCACCGGTACGCCACCCTCCTCGCCCAACACCACGCCCGTGCTTTCGATGCGCGCCTTGCCCGCGCCGGGTGCGGCCAGCGGCAGCTTGATCGTCTTGGTGACCTCCTCGCCGCGCAGCGTCTCGCCGCTCGCCCGCAGTCGGATGAAGCCGTTCGCCGGCTGCGCCTCGGCGATCGCATAGACCTCCGATGCCGGCCGTTCCTCGTAGGGAGGCTGGATCATGTCCATCCAGAAGCCGGGACGGAACAGCGTGAAGCAGACGAGCAGCAGCGCCGCCGTCTCGTACCAGCGGCTCCTGACCAGGAAATGACCCTGCGTCGCCGCGACGAACAGCAGCATGGCGGCGAGCGAGGCAACCGCGACGAGCGCCGCATGCCAGAAACCCGCGATGTCGATCAGCAGCAGTTCGTTGTTGAAGATGAAGATGAAGGGCAGCAGACCCGTGCGGATCTCGTAGCGGAAGGACTGGAAGCCGGTGCGGATGGGATCGGCGCGCGCGATCGCCGAGGCGGCGTAGGAGGCGAGCCCGACCGGCGGCGTCACGTCTGCCATCAGCCCGAAATAAAAGACGAAGAGATGCACCGCGATCAGCGGCACGGCCAGATCGTGCTGGCCGGCCAGTTCCACCACCACAGGCGCCATCAAGGTCGCGACCACGACATAGCTCGCCGTGGTCGGCATCCCCATGCCGAGGATGATGCAGATCGCCGCCGTCAGGATCAGCATGAGGAAGATGTTGCCGGCCGACAGGAAATCGACCACCTCGGTCATGATCAGGCCGATGCCGGTCAAGGTGACGGTACCGACCACGATACCGGCGGTCGCGGTCGCGATGCCAACGCCGATCATGTTGCGCGCGCCGGCTTCGAGGCCATGGCGCAGGTCGGCGAAGCCGGCCCGCAACTCTGCCGCCACGCCACCGGCGCGCCGGAAGGCCGCGGTGAGCGGGCGCTGGGTCACCAGCACGAAGATCATGAACATCGTCGCCCAGAAAGCCGAGAGGCCGGGCGAGAGATGTTCGACCATCAGGCACCAGATCAGCAGCACCACCGGCAGCAGGTAATGCAGCCCCGTGCGCGCCACCGCACCGAAATCCGGCAGCTTCAGCTCGCCATCCGGATCGTCGGGCTCCAGATCGGGATGCCGCGCGCGATTGGCGATGAGGCCGATATAGATCGCCAGCACGATCGCGGATACCACCCAGATGGCGGCACCGCCCAGCAGTGTCTTGAGCCAGCCGATGCCCCAGTAGACGCCGGCCGAGAGCAGGACGATTCCGGCCATGGTCGAGGCGACGGAAAAGACGAGGGCCGAGAAGCGCGCCTGCCGGTCGCGGCGCAGCCCCGTCAGGCCGAGCTTCACCGCTTCCAGATCGACCACGTAGAACAGTGCGATATAGGTGATGATCGCCGGCAGGAAGGCATGCTTGACCACCTGCGCGTACGGAATGCCCACATACTCTGCGATCAGGAAGGCTGCCGCGCCCATCACCGGCGGCATGATCTGGCCATTGACGGAGGCGGCCGTCTCGATCGCGCCTGCCTTGTAGCCGGGATAGCCGACGCGCTTCATCAGCGGGATGGTGAAGGTCCCGGTCGTCACCACGTTGGCGATCGAGGAACCGGAAATGATGCCGGTCATGCCCGACGACACCACCGCCGCCTTGGCCGGGCCGCCGCGCAGATGACCCAGTGCGGCGAAGGAGAGCTTTATGAAGTAATTGCCCGCGCCCGCCCGCTCCAGCAGCGAACCGAACAGCACGAAGAGAAAGACGAAACTCGTCGAGACGCCCAGCGCCACGCCGAACACGCCCTCGGTCGTGAGCCAGAGCTGCGACATGGCGCGGCTGAAGGAGGCGCCCTTGTGCGCGATCATTTCCGGCAGGTAGGGACCGACAAAGATATAGGCCATGAACAGGCAGGCGATCGCCACCAACGCCGGCCCGACGGTGCGCCGCGCCGCCTCGAGCAGCAGCGCGAGACCGACTGCGGAGCCTAGCAGGTCCAGCGTGCTGGGCAGGCCAGGCCGGGTCGCCAGCTCGCGATAGAAGACGAAAAGATAGCTTGCTGCCGCCGCGCCGACGATGGCGAGGACCCAGTCATAAAGCGGCACGTAGCCGCGCGGCGCCCGCCTGCCGGCGGGAAAGGCCAGGAACGCCAGCAGCACGGCGAAAGCGAGATGGATGGCCCGCGCTTCCGTGTCGTTCAGGATGAAGAAATTGAACGCGAAGGGCAGTGGCGAGGCATACCAGAGCTGAAACAGGGCCCATGCGATGGCGAGCGCGGAAAGCAGGAGCGCGACGAAGCCGCCCGGCCGTCGCCCGCCCAGATCGGATTCGGCGACAAGGCGCTCCGGCCCCGCCGGTCCGCCTCTTTCCGCTGCGTCGTGCTCCCGCGCCATGGCGCAGCCACCGGTCGGGGCGGCGCCGTTCGCGCCGCCCCCCGGATCGTGGCTACATCCAGCCCTTTTCCTTGTAGAAGCGGACGGCGCCCGGATGCAGCGGCGCCGACAGGCCGTTCTTGATCATCTCTTTCTCGTTCAGCGCGCCGAACGCCGGATGCAGGCGCTTGAACTCATCGAAATTGTCGAACACCGCCTTGACCACCCGGTAGATCACTTCATCGGGTGCCCGGGTCGAGGTCACGAGCGTGGCCAGCACGCCATAGGTCGGCGTCGGATTGGGATTGCCGGTGTAGAGGCCGCCGGGAATATTGACTTTGGCATAGTAGGGATTCTTTGCCACCAGCCCGTCGATGGCCGGACCGGTGATCGGCACCAGCCTGGCGCCACAGGCGGTCACCGGATCCTGAATGTTGGCCGAGGGATGTCCGACGCCATAGAAGAAGCCGTCGATCTTGTTGTCGCAGAGCGCCGGCCCGTGTTCGTCCGCCTTCAGTTCCGATGCGAGCGAGAAATCGCTGGTCTTCCAGCCAAGCGTTTCCAGCAGCTCCTGCATGGCGAGGAGCGTGCCCGATCCGGGATTGCCGATATTGAACCGCTTGCCCTTGAAGTCCTCGAACTTCGTGATGTTCGCTTCCTTGCGCGCCAGCACGGTAAAGGGCTCGGGATGGACCGAGAAGACGGCGCGCAACTCGGCGAACGGCCCGCCATCCTTGAATGCCTTCTCGCCTTTGAGCGCAAAATACTGCGCATCGGATTGCGCCATGCCGAGATCGAGCTCGCCGGCGCGGATGGTATTGATGTTGAAGACCGATCCGCCCGTCGATTCGACCGAGCAGCGGATGCCATGTGTCTTGCGGTCCTTGTTGAGCTGCCGGCAGATCGCGCCGCCCGCCGCGTAATAGACGCCGGTGACGCCGCCGGTTCCGATCGTGATGAAGCGCTGCTGCGCCTCGGCCTTGCCGCCCACGAGGGCAAGGCCGCCGAGTGCCAGGCCGATGGCCATGCCGCTGCCGAAAAGCTTTCTCATTTTCTTTCCTCCTCTGTTTTCGTTCTAGCGGTGCGCGCGCACCCTCCTCGCGCGGCACCCTCAGGCCAGGATGCCGCGCGCCTCGTCGGCACTGGCGAGCGGCCGGCCCAGCATTCGCGCGCCTGCCGCCACCTGACGGATCAGCTCGGCATTATCGGCCGCAATTCTCCCATCGGCCAAGAAAAGATTGTTCTCGAATCCGACCCTTGCATGGCCGCCGAATGCCGCGGCCGCGAGGGCGCAGGCGTTCTCGCGCGCGCCGAAGGCGCAGACCGACCAGTGCAGATCGTCGGGAAACGGCGCAAGGAAAGCCAGCAGATCGGCGGGCTCCGAGCGCTGGCCAGGGCTGTAGCGGCCCAGCACGAAGAGGACGAAGGGGCGCGCGAACGGCACGATGCCCCTATGGCGGAGATCGCGGAGCCGCGCCAGATCGGCATCGGAATAGAGGATGAATTGCGGCTGCACGCGCTCGCGGGCCAGGAAGGCAAAAAACTCAGCCGCGTCGCGTTCGGAGGCCGCATCCGGCACGATCTCGCGGATCGCAAGCGAGACCGCTTCCGGGCGCAGCTCGCGCACCATCGCCATCTGCTGGTGGCGATCGTAGATGCCGACCGCCTCGCTCGTCGCCTGGATGACGAGGCGCTCGCCGACCGAAGCGCGGATGGCCGCGATGGCGGCGCGATAGGCCCCTACATCGAGCGTGTGCCCGCCATCGGCACTACGCACATGAAGGTGAATCATGGCCGCGCCGGCCTCGAGCGCGCCAGCCGCCGCGCGCGCCAGTTCATCGGGCAGGATCGGCAGCGCCGGATGATCCGCTTTGGTCCGTCGCGCGCCGTTCGGCGCCACCGCCAGGATCAGCGGCGCCGGCAGCGTCTTGCCCGCCATCAGGCGAGCTTCCCCACGGCGGCATCGACCGCATCTCCCAGCAACTCGGCAATGCGCCGGGTATCCTCGGCAGCGATGTTGAAGGGCGGCGCGAGCAGCACATGATCGCCGTTCAGCCCGTCGATGGTGCCGCCCATCGGATAGCAGATCAGGCCGCGCGCCATCGCCTCGGCATGGATGCGCTGGTTGAGCCGGAGCGCCGGGGCGAACGGCTCTTTCGAGGCGCGCTCGCGCACCAGTTCGATCGACTGGAACAGGCCGCGGCCGCGAATGTCTCCGACATGGGCGTGATTGCCGAGCCGCTCTTCCAGCGCCTCGGCCAGGATGCGGCCCTGCGCGCGCACGTTGGCGATCAGGTCATCGCCAGCAATCACCTGCTGCACCGCCAGCGCCGCCGCGCAGGCGACCGGGTGGGCCATGTAGGTATGGCCATGCATGAACGAACCCGATCCGTCGCGGAAGCCTTCGAAGATCCGCGCGGAAAGCAGGATCGCGCCGATCGGCTGGAAACCGCCGCCCAGGCCTTTGGCGACCACCAGCATGTCGGGCGCGATGCCCTCCTGCTCGCAGGCATGGAGGCTGCCGGTGCGCCCCATGCCGCACATCACCTCGTCCAGGATCAGCAGCACGCCATAGCGGTCGCAGATCTCGCGGATGCGGCGGAAATAGCCCGGCACGGCGGGAACGGAACCGAGCGTGGCACCCACCACCGGTTCGGCCACGAAGGCTGCGACCGAACCCGGGCCAAGGCGCAGGATCTCCGCTTCCAGTTCGTCGGCGACGCGCAGGCCATAGGCTTCCTCGGTCTCGTCGTCGCGGCGGCCGCGGTAGGCGTAACAGGGCGAGATATGCGACATCTCGACAAGCAGCGGCTCGTAGATCTTGCGCCGCAGCTTGTTGCCACCGGCGGAAAGCGCCCCCAGCGTATTGCCGTGATAGCTCTGCCAGCGGGCGATGATCCGGTGCCGGCCCGGCTCGCCTGTCTCGACGAAAAACTGGCGCGCCATCTTGATCGCCGCCTCGATCGCCTCCGACCCGCCGGAGACGTAGTAGACATGCGTGAGGCCCTTGGGCGCGCCCGCGATCAGGGTGTCGGCGAGGGCCTCGGCCGGGCCATTGGTGAAGACGCTGGTATGGACATAGTCCAGTTCCCCGATCTGGCGGCGCACCGCCTCGACGACGCGCGGATGGGCATGGCCAAGGCAGGACACCGCCGCCCCGCCACACGCATCCATATAGCGGTTGCCCGCCTTGTCGTAGATGTAGAGACCCTCGGCGCGAACCGCCTCGATGGGCAGGCTGCGCGCGGACCGGTGCAGGATGTGCGACATGGGAATTTCCGCCTCGCTCAGCTTTTGGCCAGACTATCGGCGTGGCGAGCGGACGGCAATGCTACTCCAGCGCGGCGATTTCTCGGATGAGCTTGTTGCGGATCGCCCGCCCGAAGCTCTGGAAGCTTTCCGCCACCACCATGAACCCGCCCGGGCCGCCGACAACATTCGCCTGGTACCAGCGATCGAGGCCCGCCTCCGAGCCCAGGATCGGCAGCCCGTTGATGGTGACGTCTTTTGCCACCGCCTCGTCGCGCGCCTGGTCCGCCGGCCGGGAATTGCGGTTCGCGCCATCGCCGGAAATATCGAGCACCTTGCGCTCACCCCGAAAGGGGCTGCTCTCGAACAGCGGCACGGCATAGTCGATGATGCCCGAAAGCGAGGTCCCGCCGCCCCAGATCTGCCGCCCGGTGCCGGCGATCAGGTCGGCAAAGGCGTTCGCGTCCTGCGCACTCGCGACCCTGGTCCAGCCAATGGTCTGTAGCTGATGGCCATAGCCCGACCATTGCACGAAAGTGACGGCGAGCGCGCGATGGCGCCCGGCCGTGGCGATGGCGCGATGCACCTCGGGGTCCCGCCAGGCATCCTCGTAGCCCTTCATCTGCAGGGCCCATTCATCGTTGTCGACGGAACCCGAGGCATCGACGGCGAGGATCAGCAGAAGGTCGACCGGTTGCGCGCGCGCAGGTCCGGCGATGGCGGACCAGCCTGCAATGCCGCAGAGCAGTACGACGAAGAGTTTCCTCCACATGCGCCCATGATGCGCCGACGCGGACCGCTCCGCCAGTGCGACCTTTGTCGCTTAGCGGTCCTGCAGCAGGCTGGCGAGATACTGTCCGTAGGCGCTGTTGCGTAAATCGTGCGCCAGGCGGCCTAGTTCCTCGGCGCCGATGAAGCCCATGCGCCAGGCGACCTCCTCGGGTGCCGCAATCTTCAGGCCCTGGCGCTGCTCCACCGCCTCGACGAAATCGGCGGCGCGAAGAAGGCTTTCCGGCGTGCCGGTGTCGAGCCAGGCGAAACCCCGACCCAGCTTCTCGACCATCAGCTCGCCGCGACGCAGATAGACATTGTTGACATCGGTGATCTCCAGCTCGCCGCGCGCCGAGGGTGCAAGCGCGCGCGCGATCTCGACCACCTCCTGGTCGTAGAAATAAAGCCCTGTCACCGCATAATTGGACCTCGGCTGCTTCGGCTTCTCAACGATGGCAAGCGGCCGGTCGGCCGCTCCCAGTTCGACGACGCCGTAGCGCTGCGGATCGGCCACCCAGTAGGCAAAGATCATGGCGCCGCGCTCAAAGGCGGCGGCACGCGCCAGTGAATCGGAGAATCCCTGGCCATAGAAGATGTTGTCGCCAAGAACCAGCGCGGTCTTGCGGCCGCGGATCTGCGGCTCGGCCACCAGGAACGCCTGCGCGATGCCCTCGGGCCGCGGCTGCGCCGCATACTCGATGGAGAGGCCCCATTGCGCGCCGTCGCCCAGCAGTTCGCGGAACAGTTCCTGGTCGCGCGGCGTGGTGACGATCACCATCTCGCGGATGCCGGCCAGCATCAGCGTGGTGAGAGGATAGTAGATCATCGGCTTGTCATAGACCGGCAGGAGCTGCTTGCTCACCACCCGGGTCATGGGATGCAGGCGGGACCCCGTCCCGCCAGCCAGTACGATGCCCTTCATGCCGCCCTCTCTCCGTCGATCTCCGCCAGCACCCGCGCCAGCGAGCGACGCCAGTCGGGCGGCCGTATGCCGAAGACCTGTTCGATCCTTGCACAATCAAGCACGCCATTCAGCGGACGTTTTGCCGGTCTCGGATAATCGGCGCTGGCAATGCGGCGGACGCGGCAATGCCCGCGCCCGGCGAGTATGGCTTCCGCGAAGTCCGCCCAGCTCGCCACCGGCCGGCCCTGGAAGTGGTAGGTGCCCCAGTCCTCGAAGCCCGGCCGGACGGCCTGTGCCAGCATCGCGAGCGCGGCGGCGGCGATGTCCTCGGCCGCGGTCGGTCCACCCTTCTGGTCGTCGATCACGGCAACTTCCTCCCGCTCGGCCCCGAGCCGCAGCATGGTGCGCACGAAGTTTCGCCCCCTTGCGTCATGGACCCAGGAACAGCGCAGGATCAGATGCCGGGGGTTGGCGAGCCGGACCGCCGCTTCGCCTTCCGCCTTGGAGCGGCCATAGACGGAGATTGGGCCGACCGCGTCGTCCTCCCGATAGGGCCGCCCGAGGCGCCCATCGAAAACATAGTCGGTGGAGAAATGCATTACCGGCACGCCCTTTTCCGCCGCCACGCGGGCGAGCAGCCCGGCGCCGTCCCGGTTGACCGCGAAGGCGGCATCGGGTGCCCGCTCCGCGCCGTCGACATCGGTCCAGGCGGCGGCGTTGATGGCGACCCCGTCCGCGCCGATCGCCGCCGTCAGGGCCGCGGCGTCGCGGATATCGACCGCCCGATGGTCGAAGGGCACGACCTCGATGCCGGCACGCCGGGCCGCGACGGCAATGGCGCGCCCGACCTGTCCGTCCGCGCCGAAGATCCGGAAGGTCACGGCATCGCCCTGGCGAGGCCAAGGCGCTCTCTCCCGGCACCAGGGCGCACCGCCTCGCACCAGTCGCGGTGGGTCATGTACCAGGCGATGGTGCGGGCCAGTCCGTCATCGAACGGAACGCCCGGGCGGAAGCCCAGTTCGCGTTCGATCTTGCCCGGATCGATGGCATAGCGCGCATCATGGCCCGGACGGTCGGCGACGAAAGTAATGAGCCGCTCGTGCGGCGCGCCGGCGGGATGCAACCGGTCCAGCTCGGCGCAGAGGCGACGCACCAGGTCGATGTTGCGCCATTCGTTGCGCGCGCCGACCAGGTAGGTCTCGCCCACCCGGCCCTTCGCCGCCACCAGCCGGAGCGCCGCCACGTGATCGTCCACATGCAGCCAGTCGCGCACCTGCAGGCCCTGGCCATAGACCGGCAGCGGCTTGCCGTCGAGCGCGTTCAGCACCATGAGCGGGATCAGCTTTTCGGGAAACTGGTGCGGTCCGTAATTGTTCGAGCAGTTGGTCACCAGCACCGGCAGGCCGTAGGTCCGGCCCCAGGCGCGCGCCAGATGATCGGCCGCCGCCTTGCTGGCGGAGTAGGGCGAGTTCGGCCGGTAGGGATCGTCTTCGCGAAACAGGCCCTCGGCTCCCAGCTCGCCATAGACCTCGTCGGTCGAGACCATCAGGAAGCGGAATGCGCCGCGCGCTACCCCGTCGAGTTCGCGCCAGTAGGCGTGCGCAGCCTCCAGCAGGATCGCGGTGCCGCTCACATTGGTTTCGATGAAGGACATCGGCCGGTCGATCGAGCGATCGACATGGCTTTCCGCCGCCAGGTGGAAGATCACCCGCGGCCGTTCCTCGGCAAGCAGGCGCCGGACCAGTTCGCCGTCGCAGATGTCGCCCGCCTCGAACCGGTGGTTCGGCCGCCCGGCCACGGCGCGCAGGTTCTCCAGGCTCCCGGCGTAGGTGAGCTTGTCGAGCGTGACCACCCGTTCGCCATCCGCGACCAGGGCCCGCACCAGCGCCGATCCGATAAAGCCGGCACCGCCGGTGACCAGGATGCTCATGAATGGGTTCCGTGAATGAAGATGTCCGGCAGGTCCTCGAGACGGGGCAGGCCGCGGTCCTTGTCCGAGACGATCGCCTCGCCCGGCGCCACCGGCCAGTCGATGCCAAGCGCCGGATCGTCCCAGCGGATGCCCCCGTCGAGTGCCGGATTGTAGAAGTCGGTCACCTTGTAGACCAGTTCGGTGTTGGGCTCGATGGTGCAGTAGCCATGGGCGAAACCAGGCGGAATCCAGAGCTGCTCGCCCGAGCCCGCTTCGAGCGTTACCGCCACATGATGTCCGAAAGATGGCGAGCCCCTGCGGATATCGACAGCCACATCGAAAGCCGCCCCGCGCGTCACCCAGACGAGCTTGCCCTGCGCCTGGGGCGGTGCCTGGAAATGCAGGCCGCGTATCGTCCCGCTCGCCACCGAAAGGGCGGCATTGTCCTGCACGAACGCCTCCGGCATGCCGGCGGCGGCGAAACTGCGCTGGTTCCAGGTTTCCGTAAACCAGCCGCGATGGTCGGCATGACGTCTGGGCCGGATGATCCTCACCCCCGGCAGGGCGGTCTCGACTACGAGCATCTCACCTCCTCCTGCCCCGGGGCTGACCCTAATACCCGACCATCCGGCGGACAATCACACCGCAATCGGCCGCCTTCAATCTATCGCGAGGCAGGGTCGTCGACCTGCAGGAGCTGCCACTTGATGTAGGCGCTCTCCGGCAGCATCAGATGGACGGGATGGTCCGGGCCGGCGCCGCCGGCGCGCAGCAGGCGGCCGGTGCGGCCCGCCAGGTGCAGGCCGTGCGCCACCTCGGCGGCAAAATCCTGCGGCGCGACATGGTGCGAGCAGGAAGCGATGAAGAGGAACCCGCCATCGGCCACCAGCGGCGCACCGAGGCGCGCCAGCTTGCGATAGCCCTTGATGCCCGCCGCCAGGTCCTTGCGCGACTTCACGAAGCTCGGTGGATCGAGGATCACGATGTCATGCCGCTCGCCGCTGCCGCCGCGCCGCTCCAGTTCGGAGAAGGCATCCGCCGCCAGGAATCTCACCCGCTCCGCAACCCCGCTCAGCGCCGCCGATTCCCGTGCCAGGGCGAGGGCGGCCTCGGACCGGTCCACGGCAATGACCTGCCGGGCGCCGGCCACGGCGGCCCGGATCGCGAAGGCACCCGCATGGCAGTAGACATCGAGGACGCGCGCATCCGCGGCCAGCGCCGCGACATGGCCGCGCGCCTCGGCCAGGTCGAAGAACCAGCCGGTCTTCTGGCCACCCAG
>JAHCJQ010000081.1 GCA_026126215.1 Alphaproteobacteria bacterium | reverse complement strand
GGCGTGCTCGATACGTTTCGCGGCACGCCGACCGAGCTTGGGGCGCTGGCCGATTTCGCGGCGCGGCACGACGACTGGTCGGTGCATGTCTTCCGCTGCGCGGCGGCGGAACCGGGCGGGCCGATGGACGATGCGCTCTATGAAGAGTTCCTGGATGAGTTGCGCCGCGACCTCGCGGGCGGACGCTGGGATGGCGTCTATCTCTCCCTGCATGGCGCGCTGGCCACCGGCCGGCGTCCCTGCGCCGACCGCGATCTGGTGGCGATGGTGCGCGCGTGCGTCGGCGCGGTGCCGATCGGGGCCAGCTTCGACATGCATGCCAATCTCGGACCGGAGATGGTCGAGCTTCTCGATATCGCGGCCGGCTACAAGACGCTGCCCCATATAGACATGCACGATACGGCGGCCAAGGTCCTCGCGCTTCTGGACCGCTGCGTGCGCGGCGAGGTGCGGCCGAAAGGGGCGCTCGTGCGTCCTGGGCATATCCTGCACAGCTTCAACATGCGCACGACCGATGGCCCCATGCGCGAACTCGAGGAACTGGCACTCCGGCGCAGCAGCGGGCCGATCCTCGACATCACGCCCTTCGGCGGCTTTCCTTACTGCGATTCTCCCCATACCGGGGCATCGGTCATGGTCTATGCCGATGCCGATGCCGCGGCAGCCGATGCCGCGGCGCGCGAGATTGCCGGCGCGGTGACCAGGCTGGCCCCCCAGTTCGCCATAACCCGGCCGGGCCCGAGGCAAGGACTGGAACAGGCGCTGGCAGCGCCCACCGGCACCGTCGCCATTCTTGAGTCCGGCGACAACACCTATTCCGGTGGCATCGCCGATACGACCGGGCTGTTCCGCGCACTGGTGGACATGCGGCCCGACGTGCCCTGCGTCTTTGCGTATTTCTGCGATCCGGACCTGGTGGCGCGCGCGCATGCGGCGGGTATCGGCGGCGAACTCGACTGCGAGCTTGGCGGTCGCGTTGCTCCGGAATTCGGTGCGCCGGTGCCGCTGCGGGCAAGCGTAGAGACCCTGACCGAGGGCGTCTTTACCAACAAGGGACCGATGCAGCGCGGCGTCGAGGTGCGGATGGGCCGAAGCGCGGTGCTGCGCACCGGCAGCATCGCCGTCATCGTCACCGAGCGCCGGCAGCCGGTCAACGATCTCGCCTACATGGAGCTGCACCGACTGCCGCTCGACCGGATTCGCCTTCTCTGCGTGAAGGCAAAGAACCATTTTCGCGCGGCCTTCGCGCCGCACTGCGCCCAGGTGCTCGAAGTGGACACGCCCGGTCCCGCCGGCATCGACCTTGGCCGGCTTCCCTACCGCCATGCCGACAGGGCGGCGCTGGTCTGATCTTTCGGGGTTTCAGCTTCCGACGTGCAGCGGTGCCACCATCGAGCGGAGCGCGGCCATCACGCTCGGCGCAATGATGCGGCTCGTCTTCGGATTGGCCTCGGAGGGGCGGTTGCGGCTGGTCATGGAGAGGATGACTTCGTCCGCCTCCAGCTCGACATTGTGCACGGCGCCGGGGATGGTCGGATCGGCCCAGATCTCCACCATCGTGCGGTCGAAGCCGATGCCGGCCAGGCTGAGTGATATGGCGACGTTGAAGTGCCGGGGAAACGCCGCCGCTGCCTCGCGGGCGGTGCCGTCGAAGACGCGGACCGGCTCGGCGAGCGGCTTGCGGAAGTCGTAGCCCTGCCGTTCCAGGAACTCCTCGCCGACGAAGCTCGAAGGCTTGATTCGCGAATTGAGCTTGACCGAACGGATCGTGCCTTCGGCGGCGCAGCGCACGGAATCGAGGCCAGGCAGGGCGCCGCTGGCGATGCGGATGCGCCCGGAATGTCTTTCGGCGTATTCCATGATGTCGGGAAAGGCGGGCACGCCGCCCGCGCTCAGCGCCAGCATGAGGCGGCCCTGCCCGAGAATGGCGCGCGCCACTTCGGGGAAAGCTTCGGCAGTCGCACACTCAACGACGATCTCGGCATGCTTCGCCACTTCCGACAGGGGCACCACGGAAGGGCGGATCCGGCGCAACCCGGCGCAGTTCGCCCGCGCCTTGTCGAGGTCGCGCGCGGCGATGGCGGTGAGTTCCGCCTCCGGCAGCGCACCTTCGTCGAGGCGGCTGGCGATGTAGCGTCCGACGCTGCCGAACCCGGCAAGCGCGACGCGAACCCGCGGACGCCCGGCACTCAACCGGCGGCTCCCGCATCCGGCTTCGGCCGCATCAGATCGGCGAAACCCGACACCGAGGATTGCGACCAGAGGCCCGCGACGCATGCTGCGAGCGCCCGCACCCGGGCGGGGGCGGCAACGGTGCCGGCGAGGCGGTCGAACTTGGCGCGGATCTCCGCCTCGCTGAGGGCCGCTTCCGGATAACCGCGCGCGATGGCGTTACGGCCAGAGAAAGTCTGCCCCTTGCGCGTCCTGACTTCCATGACCGTTTCGTAGCGGTTCGGGAAGCCGGCATCGAGCTCGTCGTCCGCCACCACGCTGACGGACCGCGACAGCCGCGCGACCTCGGGGTCGCTGAGGCGCCGGTCCTGGAAAAGGTCGCGTACGCCGAGCCCTTCGCGCGTCAGCGCCACTGGCAGGATGTATTGGGCGCAATGGCTTTTGAGCGGGTTGTTGTCGATGCAATGCGTGCCGGAGCTCGGGAAGCGGATGGTGATCGCCTCAATATCGGTAATGTCCAGCTTCTGCTCCCGGGCGATCCCCAGCAGCGTGTCGAGACCCGGATGGAGGAATGAGACGCTGGAATAGGGTTTGATCGCCAGTTCCATGATGCCATCGAAGCGGCGCCCGAGTTCCTCGGTGAGAAGTTCCGGGCGGGGATTGCGGCTGAAGGCGCGGAAGACGGTATGTCCGTGATCGAAGATGCCGGTCGGCCCGCCGAATCCGCGCGCCGCGAGCAGGGCGGCGGTGACCCCGTTGCGGGCCGCCATGCCCATCTGGAACGGGCGGGAATTCTCGGTCTCGTCCGATTCCCAGGCCATCAGCCCGGATGCCTGGCAGCCGGCCAGGCCGAATGCGCGTTCGACCTTCGCCGCATCGAGGCCGAGCAGGAAGGACGCAGCCGCGGTGGCGCCGAAGCATCCGCACACCGCCGAAGGATGGAAGCCGAGATTGTACTGTTCGACCGGCCCGAGCGCCATCGAGAGCCTGTACTCGATCTCGCAACCGAGAACGACGGCGGCAACCAGTTTCGCGCCACTTGCCCCGGTTGCTTCCGACACGGCAAGCGCCGTCGGCAGCATCACCGCGACCGGATGCAGCACACCCTCGGGATGATGCGGCTCGACGTCGCAGGCATAGCCAAGCGTGCCGTTCACAAGCGCTGCATTGACCAGGCTGGTGCGAAAGCCATGGCCAATGACGCTCGCCTGTGGCGCTCCGCCCAGTTCTTCCGCGAGGCCAGCGATCAGCCGGCCGGTGGAAATCTTCGGATCGCTGGCGGCAAGCAGCGCGCCGCAGCAGTCGAGGATCATCTGCAGCGCGCGTGCGCGCACCTCCGGCGGCACCGCCTCGGCCGTGAAGCCGGCGACATGATCGGCAAGCGCCCTCGTCAGTGGGCCGGAACCTGGGGACGCCATACGGGAATGCTCCTTGTCCAGTCGGGATTGTTCGGAGGGTCTGGGCGCCGGTCAGTTCGAGGTGCGGCGTCGGGAAGCGGTGCGTGGTCTCGCATACTCGCCCATGTAGATCCGCGCGAAGCCTTCGCGGATCACTTCGACGATCTGGTCGAGCCGGCGCGCGATATGGCTGTTCATTACCTCGGCGCAGCGATCGGCATCGCGCGCCTGGAGCGCGGCCAGAACGCTTGCATGTTCGCTTTGCGTGTTCGAGCGCCGGTCGTTCTCCATGTCGATCCAACGGCAGAAACGGATGCGCGCGTTGATGTTCTGCAGAATGCGCAGATATTCGGCATTGCGCGACAGCCTGGCGATACGCTCGTGGAACTCCTCGTCCAGGCGTACCAGTTCCATGACCGATGTATCGGCGGGGGCCGAGCGGCTGCCCTTGAGGAAGAGGGCCAGGTCTTCCAGTTCCTCGTCGCTCGCCCGTTCCACGGCAAGCCGCGCCGACGCGGCTTCCAGCGACCGGCGCACTTCGTAGAGGTCGAAGATTTCCTTGGCGTCCAGCGGGCGGCACTGGAAGCTGCGGTTGGGACCGAGAACCAGGAAGCCTTCGCTCACCAGCCGGTTCATCGCCTCGCGGATCGGCGTGCGGCTGACATTGAGACGCTTGGCGATCTCGAGTTCCGCCAGCCGCTCTCCCGGCCGCAACTGGTAGGTCACCGCCATCGCCTTGAGCTGTTCGTACGCCCAATCGGCGAGGTTGGTGGTCTTGTCCGCTGTCTTCATGTTCTCCTGCTTTGGCATCGGTGCACCGCGCTCGATATTGTATACAGATTCGTATTGTGAACAAGCGATCCTGTTTGATATACAGGCGAAATCGGATCCAGGCGAGCCCATGTTCGCCGAAGCGCGGGAGGCGGGGTGAAGCCAGACTCCAGTCCGGATGCGCCGGCCGGCCATGTGGCGGTGATCGGGGCCGGCATCGTCGGTGCCGCCTGCGCGCTGGCGCTGACCCTTGCCGGCCGCCGGGTGACGCTGGTCGATCCGGAGCCGCCCGGGCGCGGCGCCTCTTTCGGCAATGCCGGCGGCCTGAGCGCAGGCTCGGTCCTGCCGCTCTCCCAGCCGGGTATCCTGCGCGAGGTGCCGCGCTGGCTCGCCGACCCGCTCGGGCCGCTCTCGCTCCGCTGGCGCTATCTGCCTTTCATCGCGCCCTGGCTTGTCCGCTTCGTCCGCGCGGGAAGTGCGCGCAACATCCCGGCCCAGGTGCGCGCGCTGCGCCAGCTCAATGGCCGCACTCTCGATGATTACCGGCCTCTGCTGCGCGCAGCCGGTGCCGAGGGCCTGGTGCACCATCAGGGACATCTCACGGTCTACCGCTCCAGGGACGCGCTGGAACGCGACCGCGCCGGCTGGCTGTTGCGCCGCGCCCATGGCGTCGAATGGCACGAGATCGGCGAAAGCGAACTGCGCCAGATGGAACCGGCGCTCGCGCGTGACTATCGCCATGCCATGTTCATCCCCGAGAACGGCCATTGCACCGACCCGGCGGCGCTGGTCGATGCCTTCGTCGCGAAAGTTCGCGGCGACGGCGGTGCGGTGCTGCGCGCGCGAGCGCTGGGTTTCGAACTGGCGGACGGACGGGCCTCGGCGCTCGTCACCAATGCCGGTCCGCTCGTGGCGGACGACTTCGTGCTCGCTGCCGGTGCCTGGTCGGCGCGCCTCACCCGCACGATCGGCGATGCCCTGCCGCTCGAGACCGAGCGCGGCTACCACGCGACCTTGGCCAATCCCGGCGTTGAACTTGCCCGGCCGCTGCTTGACGGCGAGGCGAAGTTTGCCGTCACGTCGATGCGCTGCGGCCTGCGGCTGGCCGGCACGGTGGAACTTGCCGGGCTCGAGGCGGCCCCCGACTGGCGGCGCGCGCGGCGTCTGCTCGAACTCGGGCGCAGGCTTCTGCCCGGATTGCCCGAGCGCGAGCAGGATGTGAGTTACTGGATGGGGCACCGCCCGAGCCTGCCCGATTCCCTGCCGGTCATCGGCCGGGCCGGCCGGGTGGGCAACATCTTCTATGCCTTCGGCCATGGTCATACCGGCCTGACAGGCGCGGCGCCGACGGCAATGGCGATCCGCGACCTGATATGCGGGCGGGAGCCCGAGCTCGATCTCGCGCCGTACCGCCCCGGTCGTTTCCGTCAGGGCATGCAGACCTGATCGGAGCGCAGGTCGGAGATCAGCCCGAGCGAGGGGCCCGAAGTGATCATGAACTCGACGCCGGCCGCCTGGGCGATGGCTTGCGGCGTCATCGAACAGGCCCAGAAGACCGGCACGAGCCCTTCGGGCATTGGCGGCACCGGATCGTTGCCGGTCATCGGATGTTCGAGATCGGCACCGATGGCGGCAGGGTCGCCGATATGAATGGGCGCGCCATGGTTGAATGGAAAGCGGCCGGTAAGCTGGGTGGCGATCACCGCTTCCTTTGGCGTGAGCCAACGCATGGTGACAACAAGCGGCCCGCGGAACGGACCGGCCGGATCGGTCTGGATGGCCGTGCGCAGCACGTAACGGTGCTTTTCGGTCTGCACGCCGGCACGGTTGAGCGCCTGGTCGCATGAGGTGTTGGAGCCGATCAGGAAGGTGACCAGGTCGGGCCGCCAATGTTCGCGCGCGTCCGGCACGTGCCCGGCCAGTTGCCCGTCGCGGAACACCGAAAAGAGCGGCAGGTCGGTGCGGAGGTCGGCGCCGGGGGCGATGCGCCGGCTGGTATGCGAGCCGGCCTCGATCACTTCCAGCACGGGGCAGGGCCGCTGGTTGCGCTGGCAGAAGATCATGAAGTCGAGCGCCAGCTTCTCGGGCAGCGCAACCATGGCGCATTGCACATGGCCCAGGCAGACATTGCGCGTCGTCATCCGCCGGTAGCGGCCGGCGCGCGAAAGCTCGCGGAACTCCCCGGGCGTCATGCGAGCGTAGTCGATCTCGGCATCGTCGCCCACGGTCTGCTGCATCTCTCGCTCTCCGCGTCAACCGGGGCGCCGGTATCCCGCGCGGCCTCGGTGTTGATTTGTGTATACAAGATATCATACAGTAGATACCACAGAGCAAGTCAAGGGAGACCGGGCATGAACGCGAACCGCAGGCGGCTTCTTCTCACGGCGTGTGCCACCCTCGCCCTGGCGCTGTCCATCCCCGGCGCCGGCGCGCAGCAGCGCGGCGGGACCCTCAACGTACTGGTCCAGCCGGAACCGCCGACATTGATGCTCGGCATCAACCAGCAGGGCCCCGTGGAACTGGTTGGCAGCAAGATCTATCAGTCGCTGCTCACCTACGACTTCGACCTGAAGCCGCAACCCGGCCTCGCCAAATCATGGTCGCGTTCCGACGACGGCATGACCTATACGTTCAAGCTGCAGGAGAACGTGAAGTGGCATGACGGAGCGCCCTTCACCTCGGCCGATGTCGTCTTCTCCACTAAGGTCTTCCTGCCGGAAGTCAATCCGCGGGCGCGCGGCGTCCTGCTGCATGTGGCCGACGTGGAAGCGCCCGACCCGCACACCGTCGTCTTTCGCATGAAGCAGCCTTTCGCGCCGTTCCTCGGCGCATTCGTGCCTAGCAACATGCCGATGGTGCCCAAGCACCTATACGAAGGCACCGAATTCCGCACGAACCCGGCGAACCAGAAGCCGATCGGGACCGGGCCCTTCAAGTTCAAGGAATGGCAGCGCGGCCAGTATGTGCATCTGGTGCGCAACGAGAATTACTGGAAGCCGGGGCTGCCCTATCTGGAGGAAATCTATTTCCGCACCCTTCCCGATGCCTCGGCGCGGGCCTTCGCGCTGGAGACGCAGCAGGTCGACGTGGCCGGACCGGACACGGTGGAGCTGTTCGATGTCAGCCGCCTTGCCGCCCTGCCGTTCATCGATGCGACCAACCGGGGATCGGAATTCGCCTCGCCGCTTATGTGGATGGAGATCAATCATCGCGTCGCTCCACTCAACGACAAGCGGTTCCGGCAGGCGCTCATGTATGCGATCGACCGTAATTTCATCAACGAGCGCATATGGTTTGGCAATGGCAAGGTGCCGAACGGACCGGTCGCGTCGGGCACGCGTTTCCATGCTGCCGACATGAAGCCCTATCCCTACGACCCGAAAAAGGCTGAGGCGCTGCTGGACGAGATGGGACTGAAGCGCGGCGCGGATGGCAGTCGCGTGACGCTCAGCCTCATTCCGCCGCCGATCAACGAGTCCTGGCGGCGCATGGCGGAGTACGTCAAGCAGTCGCTTCAGCGGGTCGGCGTCAATGTCAATCTCGAACCGATGGACTCCGCCGCATGGATCCAGCGCGTTTCCAACTGGGATTACCAGCTCACCCTCAACCGCACGCAGCAGTTCGGCGATCCGGCGGTGGGCGTGGCGCGCACCTACATTTCGACCAACATCCGCAAGGGCGTGATGTTCAACAACACCATGGGCTATCAGAACCCGAAGGTGGATGAACTCTTCTCCCGCGCCGCCGCCGCGACATCCGATGCGGACCGCCAGGCGATGTACACCGAGGTGCAGAAGATCCTTGCCGAGGACATGCCGGTGGTCTGGCTGCTCGAGGTCAAGACGCCAACGCTCTATAACAACCGTTTCAAGAACATCATCACCACGGCGCTCGGCGTGAATGACAGTTTCGAGTCAGTGCATCTGGCGCGCTGAGGCGGCAGGTTCGTGGACGTCAATCCATGGAGCGGTTCGATCCCGACGGCACCGCGATCCTGCCGGACTATCCGAGATCGCCGCTGCATGCGGTGTTCGTCGGCGTGATGCGACTGAAGCTGGAGGCCCGCGGCCTCCAGCTGATCCGCCAGGCGACGCGCAGCATTCGACGTCATGACGTGCACGAGCTGATCCTGACCGATGAGGCCGCCGCGCCCGGCCGTGCGGTCGATGCCGTCGCCTATCTGGGATTCGTCGAGTTCCTGTCCGGCGGCATCATGGCCGTTGGGGACGAGGTCCGCAGTGAAAGCATTCTGGTCGGCGACATTGGCGGATTTGACGATACCCATATGCCAAACCACCAGAACATCCTTGTCCGAGGGCCGCGGCGGCTGAGCGGCGCCGAGCTGGGAATCAGGCTCGGCCAGCGCGTGGATTTCCTGCCGCGCGTCCCATAGCGGCGCAAGCGAGGTGCTGGCGAAATTTGCGTGACGATGTATACTGAAATGTATCCCGTACGCCCGGCCTGCGGGCAAACACAGCCAGAGGAATCATGAACGAGTATTCCGGAGCGGAAGCGCTGGTGCGCATGTTGCAGCTCAATGGCGTGAAGCACATTTTTGGCCTCTGCGGCGACACCAGCCTGCCATTTTACGACGCGCTGTTCCGGCTCGATCACGGGATGGAGCATATCCTCACCCGCGACGAGCGGAGCGCCGCCTACATGGCCGACGGCTATGCGCGCGTGAGCGGGCGTCCCGGCATCTGCGAGGGCCCGAGCGGCGGCGGCGCCACCTATCTGGCACCGGGCCTGGTTGAGGCAAATGAATCCTGCATTCCGATCCTCGGCATCACCAGCGACGTTCCGGTCACCTCGCGCGGCAAGTATCCGCTGACCGAGTTGGACCAGAAGGCGATGTATCGGCCGCTCACAAAGTGGAATGGAGTCGTCGACCGCGCCGACCAGATTCCCGACGCTGTACGCGCCGCATTCCGCGCCATGACCACCGGGCGGCCGGGTTCGGCCCATATCTGCGTGCCCTACGACGTGATGAAGCAGACGGTACCGGCCGAAAGCCTCTGGGCGCAGCCGGGTCATGAAAGCTTCCCCGCCTCGCGGACGGCGCCCGATCCGCTGGATGTGGAGCGGGCGGTGGAGGCGCTGCTCGGTGCCCGCCTGCCAGTCTTTATCTGCGGCGGCGGCGTCGTGACCTCCGGCGCGATGGATCAGCTCGCGGTGCTGTCCGGCCTGCTCAATGCACCTGTCTGCACGACCGTGAGCGGCCAGGGCAGCCTGTCGGAGGGACATCCGCTCTGCGTCGGCGTGGTCGGCGCCAATGGCGGCATCATGGCGACGCGCGAGGTGGTCGATCTCGCCGATCTCGTCGTCTTCGTCGGCTGCCGCGCCGGCTCGACCACCACGGAGAACTGGCGTCATCCCGGCCGCGATGTGAAGATCATCCATATCGATATCGATCCGATGGTGATCTCCGCCAACTACCGCACGCATGTGGCGCTGGTCGCCGATGCGCGGCTCGCGCTCGCGGCGCTCGCCGCCGCGCTGGAGCCGCGGCGCAAAGAGCGCGTGGCGAGCGCCAAAGACGGGTTGGCGGTCGCCGCCAGGGCGAAGGCCGGCAAGCGCGAGCAGTTCGGCCGTCTCGCCACTTCCGCCGAACTGCCGATCCGCCCAGAACGGTTCCTCCATGACCTGCACGCGGTGCTGCCGCGCGATGCCGTCGTCGTGGCCGATCCCGGTACGCCATGCCCCTATGTTTCTGGTTACTACGACTTCCTCGAGCCGGGCCGCAATTTCCTCACCAACCGGGCACATGGCGCGCTCGGCTACTCCATGTCGGCGGCCACCGGCGCCTGGTTCGGGCGGCCGAACGCGAAATGCGTGTCGATCATGGGCGACGGGAGCTTCGGCTTCACTGTGGGCGAACTCGAGACCATCAAGCGGCTTGGCGTGCCGCTCTTGATGATTGTCGCCTCCAATTCGGTCTATGGCTGGATCAAGGCAAGCCAGAAGGCCGGCTACAAGAAAAACTATTTCTCCGTCGACTTCACGCGCACCGACCATGCGCGTGTGGCCGAGGCCTATGGCGTCAAGTCCTACCAGGTCGCCGACCCGGCGGACCTTCGCGAAACCCTGCGGCGGGCGGCGCAGCATGACGGCCCTTGCCTGGTCGATATCATCATGCAGCCGCTCGAGGAGGCCGCCGCGCCGGTGAGCCAGTGGATGGGTTGACGGCGCGTATCAGGAACGCATCACCGATCCCGGCGTCAGGAGCTGCACGTCGAACTTGTAGCGGTCGGGATGGTACTGCACCAGCACCGCCTCGACCGGGCGATGGCCGGTGGCAAAGTAGCAGCGGAAGGTGCTGAGCACTGGCGTCCCCGGGCTAAGTCCGAGCAGGCGTGCGGCCTGGCCGCGCACGCTCGATGGCTCGATGGTCTGCTCGCCGGATTCGATGCGTATGCCCGCGAGCTGTTCGAGGTAGCGCACCGGCGGCCTTTCGTCCTTCATGCCGATCTTCGACACGATGTCGGCAAGCTGCGGCGCGAAATAGAAGCGCGATACCGCATAGGCCGCGCCGTCGAGAAGGTTCAGGGTATGGATCGAATAGAGTCCTTCGCCGGGGGCCGTCCCGAAGGCGGCCTGGATCTGACGCGGCGGCCGTGCCTTGCCCCGGCTGAGGACCTGATAACTCAGGCTCTGGTCGAAGGTCAGGACATCCTGCAGATTGCCGAAAAGTCGGAGCGCCTTGGCGCTGCCGGAACGCCTGCGCACGAACGTGCCGACGCCCCGCCGGCGCACCAGAAGGTGGGTCGAGACAAGCTGCTCGATCGCGCGCCGCACCGTAATGCGACTCACCTCATACTGACGGCAGAGATCCTGTTCGGTCGGAATCGGCGTGTCCGGGGGGAACTCGCCGCTTGTAATGCGGTCCGACAGGTCGCGCATAACGCGAAAGTAGAGCGGTCTTCCATCCAGTTCCATGCGCCCGCCAGATCGTCCCACTGCCATCCCGAGCAATCGCCGACCACTCTACCCGATGCGCCATGGGCAAGGCAATCGGCGCCATTGACATAATCATGATGTCATAACAAACTCATTGTCTGGGGGAGGTTCCAGCATGCTGAGTGTCGCCGTGACAGGCCGGCTGGTGGCCGCAACACTGGTGCTGACCGGAATCTTCGGTGCTATCGGCGGTTACCGGCTTGGTCTTTGGATCGGTCCGACGCCAGGGCCTGGACTGATGCCATTCGCCGCCTCGCTGATGCTGGCGGCATTCGCTGCCGTGCCGGCGCTCGGCCGCGCGCGCGCCTTTGCCGAAGACGGCGCGGCGACGGTCTGGCCGAGGCTCGTGAGCTACGCCGGCGCGGCCGGCCTGCTTTGCGTGGCTCCGCCGCTGGTGGGAACCACCGCCAGCTTCATCGCGGCGCTCATGCTCGTCCTGGCGATCGGCGAACGCATGCCCGCGCCGCGAAGCCTCGCCCTCTCCCTCGCCATTGCGCTCGCAACCATCGCGCTGTTCCGGCTGGCTCTCGACGTGCCGCTTCCCGATCCGGTCATCGACCGGCTGCTCGGCCGCTAGGGCGCCGCCGTGGACGCGTTGACGGGCATCCTCGGCGGCTTGGCGCATGCCGCGCTGCCGGCCAACCTGCTCTTCTGCTTCGTCGGCGTGGCGCTTGGAACGGCAGTCGGCGTGCTGCCCGGGATCGGACCGACAGCGACCATCTCGCTGCTTTTGCCCATCACCTTCCATATGGAGCCGGCGACCGCCGTCATCATGCTGGGCGGCATCTACTACGGTGCCATGTATGGCGGCTCCATAACCTCGATCCTGATCCGGGTGCCGGGCGAAGCCTCGACGGTGATCACCTGCATCGATGGCTACGAGATGGCGCGTCGCGGCAGGGCAGGGCCGGCGCTTGGCATGGCCGCGTTTTCCTCCTTCATCGCCGGACTGATCGCGGTTCTCGGCATGATGATCGTCGGTCCGGTTCTGGCCCGCGCGGCTTATCATTTCGGCCCTGTCGAAATCGCGGCGCTTGTCGTGCTCGGCCTGGTCATGGTGGTGATGATCTCGAGTGCCTCCTCGCTCAGGGCCATGGCCATGATCGCGCTCGGCCTGCTGCTCTCCACCATCGGCCAGGACTTCGTCACTGGCGAGGAGCGCTTCACCTTCGGTATCGCCACGCTGACGGACGGGCTTGGTCTGGCCGTGATTGCCATCGGCTTGTTCGGCGTCTCCGAAATCCTGATGCTGGCTGGCCAGAAGGAAGAGGATCGCGCGGTCATTCAGTCGCCCCGCCGCCTGCGCGAGCTGCTGCCGAACCGGGAAGACTGGTCGCGTTCGGGATGGCCGATCCTGCGCGGCTCCTTCCTCGGCTTCTTTCTCGGCCTGCTTCCCGG
>JAHCJQ010000080.1 GCA_026126215.1 Alphaproteobacteria bacterium | reverse complement strand
GAGCGCGAACTGGATCGGCGCCATGCCGCGATAGCGCCCGGTATTCTCGAACCATTCGAGGGAGGTCTGCGCCGCCGCCTGCAGCCGCGCCACCTCGTCCTGGCGCAATTTTTCGTACGCATCGAGGATGGCAGCGGCGCCTTCCTGTTCGAGGCAGGCACGATGCAGCGCGATGGCATCCTCCATGGCGAGCTTGGTGCCCGAACCGATGGAGAAGTGCGCGGTATGCGCCGCATCGCCCATGAGCGCCACGTTGTTGCAGGTCCAGCGTTCGCACTTGATGGTCGGAAATGTGCGCCAGAGCGAGCGATTGGCGAGCAGCTTGTGACCGTCCAGATCCTCGGCGAACAGCCGCTGGCAGTAATCGATGGTTTCCGCCTCGCTCATCCGGTCGAGACCGGCGCGCTTCCAGGTCTCTTCCGTCGTCTCCACAATCCAGGTCGAAGTCTGGCCGTCGAAGCGGTAGGCATGGACCTGGAACAGGCCGTGTTCGTTGGCGCGGAAGATGAAGGTGAAGGTCGAAAGCGGCCGCGTCGTGCCAAGCCAGACGAACTTGTTGCGCCGCCAGTCGATGCTCGGGCGGAAATGCGCGCGGTTTTGTTCCCGGATCGCGCTGTTGATGCCGTCCGCGGCGACGATGAGGTCGGCATCGGCGAAGGCCGCGAGGTCAGGGGCGACTTCGACGCCGAATTCCAGCTCGACGCCAAGCGCCCGGGCGCGCCGCTGCAGGATGTTGAGCAGACGCTTGCGCGCGATGCCGCAGAAACCGTGCCCGCCGGACGTGATGACCTCGCCGCCGACATGCACGTCGATGCGGTCCCAGTAGGCGAAGTTGGCGAGGATTTCCTCGTAGCTTTCCCGGTCCGCCTCGGCGAAGTTGCCAAGCGTCTCGTCGGAAAAGACGACGCCGAAGCCGAAGGTATCGTCGGGCCGGTTGCGCTCCAGCACCCGGATCTGCCAGCCGGGCCTCGACTTCTTGGCCAGCAGGGCGAAATACAGGCCGGCCGGCCCGCCGCCCACCACAACGATGCGCATCCTTAGCCTCCCGGACCGTGCAAACAATGAAGATATTTTATACTTAAAATATCTCCCGGCAAGGGTTGGCTTCAGGCGTGTCGCGCCGTCAGCCCGAAGCCGAGAACCGCGAGGGCGAGCAGGAGGTGATAGAGATCGAGCGGATGCACGGGCAGGCCTCCGATAAGCCCGTTTCGCCCGACCTCGGCCAGCACGGCGGCGGCGACGCCGGCGAGCAGCCAGGTCGCGGCGCGCGGCCGGATGCGCAGGCCGGCCAGTCCGGTCAGCCCGAGGCCGATGGCGGCGATCGCCGGCATGCCGAGACCGAAGGTCGGGACCACGCCGATGCCGACCGCGATCAGCAGCGCGACCGCGAGGGCCGCGACCAGCAGGCCGAGCGTGCCCGGCAACCGCAGGAAGAACGAGAACAGCCCTGCCAGCAGCAGGCCGAAGGATCCGACATTGGCGGCGAGCCCGGTGAGGAAGAGGTGCGGGCCGCGGGCCGCCTCGAGCCCGGCGAAGGCGACGGCGCCGACGCTCGCCATGGCGGCGATCAGGCCGAGACCGAGCGCCCAGAAGAGGGCGGCCGGAAGTTCGCCATGACGCAGCAGACCGAGCGCGACCAGGGCGGCGATGGCGAGGACGAGAAGACAGAGGACATGGAGCGGCATGACGGCGATGATGGCTGGCGATCGCCGGGCTGCCAAGCGGTTGACCGGCCTACTTCGCGATTCTTATGGTACGACCGGGCAGCATGGGGAGAGCGATGACGGCATTTGGCAGGGAAGAGGCGGCGGCACTGCTCGCCGAAAAGTTTGCTCCCTGGATTCAGGATCTCGGCATCGTATTCGTGGAAGTGAGCCCGGAGAGGGTGCTGGCGCGCCTGCCGAACAGTCCGCGCCTGGCGCGCGTCGGCGGCATGATCTGCGGACAGGCGCTGATGGCGCTGGCCGATACTCTGATGGTTTTCGCCGTGGCGGCGCGCAACGGCACCTTCATCGACATGGCGACCGTGGGCCAGAGCATCAGCTTCTATCGCGCCGCCACCGGCGCCGAGCTGCTCTGCGAGGTCACCATCGCCCGCATGGGGCGCAGCCTCGCCTTCGGCCATGCCCGCATGCATCTGGATGGCCGGCCGGCCGAACCGGTGGCCGAGGCCACCATCACCTACGCCCTCGCCGGCCCACGCTGACGCTGGAGGGGACGTCCAAGGGACGCCCCCTCCTCGACATGGCCAGGGAAGTCCTACTGCACCGTCTCGCCATGCAGGGCGAGGTCGAGCCCGTCGCGCTCCGCCGCCTCGTCGACGCGCAGCCCGATCGCGAGATCGACGACCTTGAGCAGGATGAAGGACACGATGGCGCAATAGATCACCGTGATCATCACGCCGATGATCTGCGTCATGACCTGACCGGCATTGCCGTCGATCAGGCCGACCGGATCCTCGCCGCCCGTCACCGCCATGGTCGCGAAGACGCCGGTCAGCACCGCGCCGACGATGCCGCCCACGCCGTGCACGCCCCAGACATCGAGCGAATCGTCGTAACCAAGCGCATTCTTGATCGAGGTGGAGGCGAAGAAGCAGACCACGCCGGCCACCACGCCGATGACCAGCGCGCCGCCCGGCAGCACGAAGCCCGCCGCCGGCGTGATGGCGACCAGGCCGGCCACCGCGCCGGAGACGATGCCGAGCACCGAGGGCTTTCCCTTGAGCAGCCATTCCGCGAACATCCAGCCGAGGGCCGCCGCAGCGGTGGCGATCTGCGTCACCGCCATCGCCATCCCGGCCCGCCCGTCGGCGGCGACGGCAGAGCCCGCATTGAAGCCGAACCAGCCAACCCAGAGCAGCGAGGCGCCGATGATGCTGTAGACCAGGTTGTGCGGCGGGAACGGCCGCTTGCCATAGCCCGACCGCTTGCCGAGCACCAGGGCCGCCATCAGGCCGGCCACGCCGGCGTTGATATGGACCACGGTGCCGCCGGCGAAGTCGAGCACGCCCATCTCGCCCATCAGGCCGCCGCCCCACACCATGTGGGCGACAGGGCTGTAGACCAGGATCAGCCACAGGCCCATGAACCACAGCATGGCCGAGAATTTCATCCGGTCGGCGAAGGCGCCGACGATCAGGGCCGGGGTGATGATGAAGAATGTCATCTGGAAGGTCATGAAGACCGATTCCGGGATCGTCGGCGCCAGTTCGTGCACCGAGTCCATCGTGACGCCGGCCAGAAACAGCTTGCCGAACCCGCCGATGAAGGCGTTGCCCTCGCTGAGCGAGAGAGAGTAGCCCGCCACCATCCAGATGATCGTCGCCAGGCAGCAGATGGCGAAGCACTGCATGGTAATGGCCAGCACGTTCATCTTCCGCACCATGCCGCCGTAGAACAGGGCAAGGCCGGGAATGGTCATAAGCAGGACCAGGGCCGTCGCGGTCATCATCCAGGCGGTGTCGCCGGCACTGAGCTCCGGGCTCGCCTCCTCTGCCCGCGCCCCCGTCGCGAACGCCATGGCGAAGATGGCAACGGCGCCGAGCCGGGCGAGGACGCCAGGGCTTTTCTCGTTCAACTTCATAAAGGCCTCCAGCAATGAACCCACCGTGCCGCAGTCGGCCGGCTCTGACCTGCCCCGCTGCACTGCACCATAAGTTTTCAAGTTCCATGCCAGCGACGGCCAAGTGCAGGGACCACGGACTTAAGGCAAGCGATTCAATCACTTGGGATTTTCCGTCCCGACCAAGCTTCCACCCTGCCCCGCCGAAGATAGTTGCCTGTTTTTTGTGCGCCATCCCCCTCGCTGCCGATTTTCTAGTCAGAGATGGTGAAGCTGCCCCGGCCCTTGCCGCTCGCCGCGGCGCGGCAAGCCCATTGACATGGTAGGGTCGCTGGCTATAGTGCCGGCCTTCGGCATTTTGGCGCTGAAATCCTTGGCTGCGCGCCCCGTCGATGGATGGGGACGGAACGTCGGGATCGCGCGCGATGGATGGATTCGAGCGATGTTCGCAGTGATCAAGACCGGCGGCAAGCAGTACAGGGTCGCCAAGGACGACGTGATCGAGGTGGAGAAGCTCGTGGCCTCCGCCGGGGACAAGGTGACCTTCGATCAGGTTCTCGCCGTCGGCGATGCCGACAAGACGCGGATCGGCCGGCCGCTGGTCGACGGTGCCACGGTCACCGCCGAGGTGGTCGAGCAGGCGCGCGGCGACAAGATCATCGTCTTCAAGAAGAAGCGCCGGCAGAATTACCGCCGCCGCAACGGCCACCGCCAGGACATCACGGTGGTGAAGATCACCGGCATCGCCGGCGGCAACTGATACCGGTTTCGAGGAGCAAGCGTCATGGCGCACAAGAAAGCAGGCGGCAGCTCGCGCAACGGCCGCGATTCCGATGGTCGTCGACTGGGCGTCAAGCGGTTCGGCGGCGAGCAGGTTCTGGCCGGCAACATCCTGGTCCGTCAGCGCGGCACCAAATTCCATCCGGGCAAAAATGTCGGCCTGGGCAAGGACCATACGATCTTCGCCACTGTCGGCGGCGAAGTACAGTTTCATGGCGGGCCGCGCGGGCGCACCTATGTTTCGGTCCTGCCGCGGGACTGAACGCGCCGCGGCCCATTCCTGATGGCTTGAACGAAGGGGAATGGGCAACCATTCCCCTTTCGGCTTTCAGGCCACCGGTGGTCCGATGAAGTTCCTGGATCAAGCGAAGATCTTCGTGCAGAGCGGCCATGGCGGCGCCGGCGCGGTGAGCTTCCGCCGCGAGAAATTCATCGAGTTCGGCGGACCGGACGGCGGCGACGGAGGCCGCGGCGGCAGCGTCTTCGCCGAGTGCGTCGATGGGCTGAACACGCTGATCGACTTCCGCTATCAGCAACATTTCAAGGCGAAGCGCGGCGGCCATGGCATGGGCAAAAACCGTTCCGGCGCCGCCGCCCCCGACCTCGTCATCAAGGTCCCGGTCGGCACCGAGATCCTCGAGGAGGACAACGAGACGCCGCTGGCCGACATGACGGAGGTCGGCCAGCGTGTGCTGCTGGTCAAAGGCGGCGATGGCGGGCGCGGCAACGCGCAGTTCAAGAGTTCGACCAACCAGGCGCCGCGGCGCGCAGAACCGGGCTGGCCCGGCGAGGAGCGCTGGATCTGGCTTCGCCTCAAGCTGATTGCCGATGCGGGCCTGGTCGGCCTGCCCAACGCCGGCAAGTCCACATTCCTCTCCCGTGTCAGCCGCGCGCGGCCGAAGATCGCGGACTATCCCTTCACCACGCTCAAGCCACAGCTTGGCGTCGTCGGCATCGATGGACAGGAATTCGTACTCGCCGACCTGCCCGGCCTGATCGAGGGCGCGAGCGAGGGCGCCGGCCTCGGCCACCGTTTCCTCGGCCATATCGAGCGCTGCGACGTCATCCTGCACCTGATCGACGGCACCGGCGAGGATGTGGCCGCTGCCTACCGCATCGTGCGCGAGGAGCTGGCGCGCTATGGGCATGGGCTTGCCGAGAAACCGGAGATCGTCGCCCTGAACAAGGTTGATGCGATTGACGCCACGCTGCTCGCCCGCCGCCGCCGCGCGCTGGAGAAGGCGAGCGGCACAAGGGTGCTGACACTCTCCGGCGTCACTGGCGAGGGCGTCGACGAGGCGCTGCGCGCGCTCATGCAGGCGATCGCGCGCAAGCGCGGTACGGACCGGAGGACCGGCCCCGGCCCTGCCGCCGCGACGGGATGGTGCCCGTGAGCCACCGCATCGCGGCCGCGCAGCGGCTGGTGGTCAAGATCGGCTCGGCGCTGCTCGTAGATGGCGTGAGCGGCGAACTGCGCCGTGACTGGCTCGATGCCATGGCGGACGATATCGCCGTGGCGCGCCGGCGCGGCCAGGAAGTGATCGTCGTCTCCTCTGGCGCCATCGCGCTCGGACGGCGCCAGCTCGGCCTGGCGCCGGGGCCGCTGCGCCTCGAGGAAAGCCAGGCGGCGGCGGCCGTCGGCCAGATTCGCCTCGCGCATGCCTACCAGGAAGCGCTGGCGCGGCACGGGCTGACCACGGCACAGATCCTTCTCACCATCGACGATACCG
The DNA here is from genome assembly GCA_026126215.1 of Alphaproteobacteria bacterium. Lineage (GTDB taxonomy): Bacteria > Pseudomonadota > Alphaproteobacteria > Ferrovibrionales > Ferrovibrionaceae > JAHCJQ01. The sequence goes on along the minus strand of JAHCJQ010000080.1, from coordinate 6,676 downwards.
AGGAGAGGCGGCGCTATCTCAATGCCCGCTCCACCCTGAACACGCTGCTGCGCCTTGGCGCGGTGCCGGTCATCAACGAGAACGACACGGTCGCCACCATCGAAATTCGCTTCGGCGACAACGACCGCCTGGCGGCGCGGGTGGCGCAGATGATCTCCGCCGACTGCCTCGCGCTGCTCTCCGACATCGACGGGCTCTATACCGCCGATCCGGGCACCGACGCCCAAGCGCGCCTGATTCCCGAAGTGCGCGAGATCAGCGCCGAGATCGAGGCCATGGCGGGCGAACCGCGTTCGGGGCTCGGCTCGGGCGGGATGGTGACGAAGATCGCCGCGGCGCGCATCGCCATATCGGCCGGCTGCCGTATGGTGATCGCGTCCGGCAAGCCGCTGCATGCGCTGGCCGCGATCGATGCGGAGCATGCGCGCACCACATGGTTCCTGCCGCGCTCCAACCCGAAGGCGGCACGCAAGCAGTGGATCGGCGGCAGCCTGAAGCCGAATGGCCGGGTCGTGATCGATGCCGGCGCCGAAGCCGCGCTGCGCGCCGGCAAGAGCCTGTTGCCGGCCGGCGTGGTGCAGGTCGAGGGTGCCTTCCAGCGCGGCGACGCGGTCAGCGTGCATGACGCGCAAGGCCGCCTGCTCGGCCGCGGCCTCAGCGCCTATTCGGCGGAGGATGCGCGCCGGATCATCGGCCACAAGAGCGGTGAAATCGAGCGCATCCTGGGCTACCGTGGGCGCGACGAGATGATCCACCGCGACGATCTGGTGCTGACATGACCGCGCAGGCAATGCAGGTTCCCGCCCCCACGCTGGAGGAGCGCATGCTGGCCCTGGGGCAGGCGGCGCGCGAGGCCGGCCGAACCCTCGCCCAGACCACGGCGGGAGCGCGCAACGGCGCGCTGCGCCAAGCGGCAACGGCGATCCGCCGCAACGCCGCTGCCATCCTGGAGGCCAATGGCCGCGACATGGACGCCGCGCGCGAGCGCGCGCTGGGGCCGGCCATGCTCGACCGCCTCCTGCTCGACGCCAGGCGGATCGAGGCGATGGCGCGCGGGCTGGAGGAGATCGCCGAGCTGCCCGATCCGATCGGCGCGCGCATCGCCGAGTGGACCATGCCGAATGGCCTGCGCATCAGCCGCGTGCGGGTGCCGCTGGGCTGCATCGGCATCATCTACGAAAGCCGGCCGAACGTGACCGCCGACGCCGGCGGGCTCTGCCTGAAATCGGCCAACGCCACCATCCTGCGCGGCGGCTCGGAGAGCTTCCATTCCTCGCGTGCCATCCATGCCTGCCTGGCCTGGGGCCTGCGTGCGGCGGGACTGCCCGAAGCGGCGATCCAGATGGTGCCGGTCACCGACCGCGAAGCGGTTGGCCATCTGCTCGCCATGTCCGGCCATGTGGATGTCATCGTGCCGCGCGGGGGCAGGTCGCTGATCGAACGCGTGCAGAAGGAAAGCCGCATTCCCGTGCTTGCCCATCTCGAGGGCAACTGCCATGTCTATCTGCACGAGGCGGCCGACCCTGAGATGGCGCGCCGCATCGTGCTCAACGCCAAGATGCGCCGCACCGGCGTTTGCGGCGCGGCCGAGACGCTGCTGGTCGACCGCACGGCGGCGGCACGGCTGCTGCCTGCGGTGATCGGCGATCTGATCGCCGCGGGCTGCGAGGTGCGCGGCGACCCGGCGACGCAGACGCTCGATCAGCGCGTGCGGCCAGCCAGCGAGGCGGACTGGCGGACCGAATATCTTGACGCGATCATCGCCATCCGCCAGGTCGAGGGACTGGAAGCGGCGATTGCCCATATCGAGACCTATGGCTCCCATCACACCGAAAGCATCGTCACCGACGATATCGCGGCGGCGGAGCGTTTCCTGCGCGAGGTGGACAGCGCCATCGTGCTGCACAACGCCTCGACACAGTTTGCCGACGGCGGGGAGTTCGGCATGGGTGCCGAGATCGGCATCGCCACGGGCAAGCTGCATGCGCGCGGCCCGGTCGGCGCCGAACAGCTTACCAGCTACAAGTATGTGGTGCATGGCACGGGACAGTGCCGGCCCTGAGGGCGGCAGCCAATGACGCGCGGGCGGCGCATCGGACTCCTCGGCGGCTCCTTCAACCCGGCCCATGAAGGCCATCGCCATGTCAGCCTGCAGGCCCTCCGGCATCTGGGGCTCGACGAGGTCTGGTGGCTGGTCTCGCCGCAGAACCCGCTGAAGCCGGCAGCCGGCATGGCGCCCTTCGCCGAACGCATCGAAGCCGCAAGGCGCGTGGCGCGCCATCCGCGAATCCGGCCGAGCGACCTGGAACAGCGTCTTGGCACCCGCTTCACCTTCGACACGCTGCGCCGCTTGCGCCAGCGCTTTCCGCGCGTGCGTTTCGTCTGGATCATCGGCGCCGACAATCTGGTCCAGCTTCCGCGCTGGCATCGCTGGCAGGACATCCTGCGTCTGGCGCCCGTTGCGGTCTTCGATCGGCCGACCTATTCTCGTGCGGCGCTCTCGGGCAAGGTGGCGCAGCGCTTCCGTGCCTGCCGCCTGCCGGCCCATCAGTCGCGGACTCTGGCGGACCGCGCGGCGCCGGCCTGGTGCTTCATCGCCGGAGCGCGCCATCCCGCCTCGGCCACGGCGATCCGCGAAGGACGGGGCAAGAAGGCGCGCGCGAACGTCGTCAACACGCGGCCAAGGAGTTAGGCACCATCGTCAAGAAGCCCGCTACCGCCAAGCGAAAGGCGAAACCCGCAGCCGGCCGGTCCACGCGCCCGGCAGCAAAGAAATCCACCGTCAGAAAGCCAGCCGGTGGCGGCAAACCGCCCGCCGCCGGCGCGGCGGCCGCAAAGCCTGCCGATGCGAACGATAGTGCCCGGAAGAAGGCTCCGAAGCGGGCCGCGCCGGCAAAGACCCGCGCCGCCAAGGCAAGGGAAGCCGGCGCGGTCGAACGCCAGTTGGCGCTGGTCCAGGAAATACTGGCCGACAACAAGGCCGAGGATGTGGTGGTGCTCGACGTGGTCGGCCGCACCTCGATCGCGGACTATCTGGTCATTGCCTGCGGCCGCTCCCAGCGGCAGGTCGGCGCCATCGCCGACCATTTGCTGCGCGGTCTGCAGACGGCGGGCCAGGGCCGGCATCTGCGCGTCGAGGGCATGCCCCAGAACGACTGGGTGCTGATCGATACCGGCGACATCATCATCCACCTGTTCCGGCCCGAGGTGCGGGATTTCTACCGCCTCGAACATATGTGGGCGCCGGAACTGGACGAGGGTGCCGGCAGCGGCGGCACCTGAGCCGCCGGCTTGCCCTGTCGCATCTCGATTCTTGCCATCGGCCGGGCGCGCGGCAGCCCCGAGAGCGAACTCGCCCGCGCCTATCTGGCGCGGCTGCCCTGGCCGGTTGCAACCAAGGAATTCGAGGAACGGCGCAGGCTCACGCCTGGCGAGCGCCGGGAGCGGGAGGGAGCCCTTCTGCTTGGCGGGCTGCCGAAAGGCGCGCGCCTGATCGCACTGGACGAACGCGGCAGTTCCCTCACGTCGCAGGCTTTTGCCGAACATATCGGACGCTGGACCGGCAGCGGGTCGGGCGATCTCTGCTTTGCCATTGGCGGCGCCGACGGCCTGTCGGATTCGGTCCGCCAGCGCGCCGAGATGCTGCTGTCGCTCGGAAGCATGACCTGGCCGCATATGCTGGTGCGCCTGCTGCTGGCGGAGCAGCTCTATCGGGCCCACACGATTCTGGCCGGCCACCCCTACCACAGGGCATGAGAGCCGCCATTTTATTCAACATGGCGCCATGATTTGGCTGTAAGAGAGGCACGGGAAAAGGTGGACATGCAGATCGACGACAACACCCGGACCACGCGGCCAAAGCCGGTCGTGCTCTGCGTCCTCGATGGCTGGGGGCACCGCGCCGAGGCGACGGACGACAATGCGATCCTGAGGGCGCGCACGCCAAATCTGGACCGCCTTTCCCGGCAATGCCCGCACGCCTTCCTGCAGGCATCCGAACTGCATGTCGGCCTGCCGCAAGGCCAGATGGGCAATTCGGAAGTCGGACATATGAACCTCGGCGCCGGCCGCGTCGTGATGCAGGACCTGCCGCGCATCGACCAGGCGATCGCCAGCGGCGAACTGGCACGCAACCCGGCCCTGGCCGGGTTTCTCGCGCGGCTGCGGCAGGGCGGCGGACGGGCGCATGTCATGGGCCTGCTCTCGCCCGGCGGCGTTCATTCACATCAGGACCAGATGGCCGCGCTGGTGCGGCTGGTGGCGGATGCGGGCATCGAGGTGCTGGTCCATGCCTTTCTCGATGGTCGCGACACCCCGCCGAAGGGAGCACTCGGCCATCTGGCAAAGTTCGAGGCCGACACCGCCGGTGCCGGGGCGCGGATCGTCACCGTCTCGGGACGCTATTTCGCCATGGACCGCGACCGCCGCTGGGACCGGGTGGAGAAAGCCTTCGATGCGCTGATGGATGGCGACGGAATCGCGGCGTCGGATGCGCAGGCATCTGTCCGGCTGGCCTATGAACGGGGCGAGACGGACGAGTTTGTGCGGCCGAGCGTGATCGGGAACTATGCCGGCATGCGGGACGGCGATGGCGTGCTGATGGGCAATTTCCGCGCCGACCGGGCGCGCGAGATCCTGGCGGCCTTGCTCGATCCGGAATTCGATGGCTTCGCCCGCAAGCGCCAGGTGCGTATCGGCGCGGCGCTCGGCATGGTCGAGTATTCCGGCGAACTCAATCGCCACATGGCGACGCTCTTTCCGCCGGAAACACTCACCGACCTGATGGGCGAGGTGGTGGCGCGTCATGGACTCAAGCAGCTTCGCATCGCCGAGACCGAGAAATACGCGCACGTCACCTTCTTCTTCAACGGCGGCAACGAGCGGGAATATCCGGGCGAGACGCGCATCATGGTTCCCTCGCCCAAGGTGGCGACCTACGACATGAAGCCGGAAATGTCCGCCTACGAACTTACTGACCGACTCGTCGCCGCCATTGCCGGCGGTGAGTTCGATTTCATCCTGGTGAACTTCGCCAACACGGACATGGTCGGACATACCGGCGACATAGCGGCGGCGACGCGCGCGGTGGAGGCGGTCGACGCCTGCATCGGCCGCATCGCCGAGGCTATCGCGGCGGCGGGCGGCGCGCTGCTGATCACCGCCGATCACGGCAATGCCGAGACCATGCGCGACCCCCAGACCGGCGAGCCGCATACGGCCCATACGCTCAATCCGGTGCCGGTCATCCTTCTTGCCGGTTCCCGCCCGGGCCAGAACCTGCCGATCCTGCTGCGCGACGGCAAGCTTGCCGACGTGGCGCCGACGCTGCTGCAGCTTCTCGGCCTGCCCCAGCCCGAAGCCATGACCGGACATTCGCTGCTGGTGACGCCCGACGATGCCGTTCCCGGCACGGCATAGGCGCGCGCGCGGCCCGGCCCTTGCCGCCGCCGTGGCGGCGTTCGCCTCGCTTCTGTCCGCCGGTGCGCCGGCGCAGCAGGTCGACCCGAAGGACCAGCTTCGCCAGATCGAGCGGGAGCGTAGCGAAACCCGCGCCCGCGAGCGGGCGGCCCAGCAGGAAGCTGAGCGACTGCGTCGCGAGACCGCGCGCATCAAAGCCGATCTCGTGCGCGCCGCCGCCAAGCTGCGCGGCGAGGAGGAAGCCATCGGCGAGATCGAGGACCGGCTGAGCGAGCTCGCCCGCAACGAGCTGGGCCGCACCGAGCGGCTCGACGAGCGGCGCCAGGAACTCGCCGGCTCGCTCGACGCGCTGGCGCGCCTCTCGCGCACCCCGCCGGCGGCGTTGCTGGCCAGCCCGCAATCGGCCCTGGATTCCCTCCGCGCCTCGCTGCTGCTGTCCAATCTGATCCCCGAACTCGACCGGCGCGCCGCCGCCCTGCGCGTGGAGATCGCCGCGCTCGCCGCCCTGCGCCAGAAGATGGTGGAGGAGCGCGCCCTGCTCGAGCGGGCCAAGCTGCGGCAGGCCAGCGAACGCGCGGCGCTCGAGAAACTCCTGGAAGAGCGTTCGCGTGCGCAGTCGGCCGCGCTCGCCTCGACCCGGGAGGCACGGGAGCGCTCGCAACAGCTCGAGGCAGAGGCGCGCGAGGTCAAGGCGCTGATCGAGCGGCTGGCGGAAGAGGCACGGCGGCGGGCCGAGGAGGAGCGCCGGCTTGCCGAGGAGCGGCGGCGGCAGGCAGAGGAAGAACGGCGCCGCCTTGCCGCCGAAGCCAGGGCGCGGGGCGAGGCGGAAGCCAGGGCGCGCGCGGCGGCGGCGGCGGAGGCGAGGGCGGAAGCGGAGCGGACGCGCCGCGACCAGATCCGCGAGGCAGCCATCCCGCCGGCGGACGAGCGCGGCGGGCTCGCCTTGCTGCCTGCGCGCGGAAAATTGATCCTGCTGTTCGGGCAGGCGGGCGAGAACGGAATCCTAAGCCGCGGCGTAAGCGTGGAAACCCCGCCGGAAGCGCGGGTGATCGCCCCGGCGGAAGGGAAAATCGTCTTTGCCGGACCCTTCCGCGGCTATGGGCAACTCTTGATCATCGCTCATTCCGGGGAATATCATTCACTGATGGCCGGTTTCTCCCGGATCGACGGGATAGTTGGCCAATCGGTGCTGAGCGGCGAGCCGGTCGGCATCATGGGCGGCGGCGACGGCGAAAAGCCGGTTCTCTATTTGGAGCTT